>NZ_AP026803.1:292500-592500 GCF_033096005.1 Lactobacillus xylocopicola
GGGCACTGTCTCAACGAGAGACTCGGTGAAATTATAATACCCGTGAAGATGCGGGTTACCCGCGACAGGACGGAAAGACCCCATGGAGCTTCACTGCAATTTGATATTGAGTAGCTGTTAAACATGTACAGGATAGGTAGGAGCCAGAGAAGATAGTACGCCAGTATTATCAGAGGCAATGTTGGGATACTACCCTTGTTTGATGGCTGCTCTAACCAGGGCCTCTAAGCGAGGCATGGGACAGTGTCAGATGGGCAGTTTGACTGGGGCGGTCGCCTCCTAAAGAGTAACGGAGGCGCCCAAAGGTTCCCTCAGAATGGTTGGAAATCATTCACAGAGTGTAAAGGTATAAGGGAGCTTGACTGCGAGAGCGACAACTCGAGCAGGGACGAAAGTCGGGCTTAGTGATCTGGTGGTACCGCATGGAAGGGCCATCACTCAACGGATAAAAGCTACCCTGGGGATAACAGGCTTATCTCCCCCAAGAGTTCACATCGACGGGGAGGTTTGGCACCTCGATGTCGGCTCGTCGCATCCTGGGGCTGAAGTAGGTCCCAAGGGTTGGGCTGTTCGCCCATTAAAGCGGCACGCGAGCTGGGTTCAGAACGTCGTGAGACAGTTCGGTCCCTATCCGTCGTGGGCGTTGGAAATTTGAGAGGAGCTGTCCTTAGTACGAGAGGACCGGGATGGACATACCGCTGGTGTACCAGTTGTTCTGCCAAGGGCATAGCTGGGTAGCTACGTATGGAAGGGATAAGCGCTGAAAGCATCTAAGTGCGAAACCCCCCTCAAGATGAGATTTCCCATACGAAAGTAGTAAGACACCTCAAAGACGATGAGGTAGATAGGCTAGGAGTGGAAGAGCCGTGAGGTTTGGAGCGGACTAGTACTAATCAGTCGAGGACTTGACCAAAGCGAGTGCAAGCTAAAGATTGCGGAAGGTAAATTTCGAAGGATTATATTTAGTTTTGAGTGTAAAAACTCAAAAAGAGAAAAGTACGGTGGCAAGAGCAAGAAGGAAACACCTGTAACCATGCCGAACACAGCAGTTAAGCTTCTTAACGCCGAGCGTAGTTGGTGGGAGACTGCCTGCGAGGGTAGGACGCTGCCGTGCTTTTTTAATATTCCGGCTTAGCTCAGTTGGTAGAGCGCTTGACTGTTAATCAAGATGTCGTCAGTTCGAGTCTGACAGCCGGAGCAAGTGAGAGAAGAGGACCTGGGGGTCCTCTTTTTTGCGCGGAATTAATCCTTTCTTGTTATGCAAAAACCCGCTACTGTTATCTTAAAGATTGCTGAAAATCGCCAATTACCGCGTGACTTAAGGTTTTTCAAAAGGTATAATAGTCGAGGATATATTTTATCTAAAGGAGGAAATCTCATGGTAGGAATTGTATTAGCCAGCCATGGCGGTTTCGCCGATGGAATTGCGCAGTCTGCGCAAATGCTGTTCGGCGAACAAGACAATTTTGCCCATGTTATTTTGACGCCTGATGAGGGGCCAGATGACATTAAAGGTAAAATGGAAGACGCGATTGCTTCATTTGACAGTCAAGATGAAGTATTACTAATCGTTGATCTATGGGGAGGTACACCATTCAACCAGGCGAATAGTTTACTTGAAGAAAAACCTGCTTGGGCTGTTGTATCAGGTATGAATTTACCAATGGTGGTAGAAGCGTTAACGCAACGGATGACGAATCCTGAGGCCACTGCGCACGAAGTTGCGACTGCAATTATTACCCCAGCTCAGGAAGGAATTAAGACTAAGCCAGCTGACTTAATGCCAACAGCAGCTAATCAAGCTGCTCCTATGACTAAAGCTGCTGACCAAAAGGAAATTCCCGAAGGAACTGTTGTGGGCGATGGTCACATTAAATTTGTGTTAGCCAGAATTGATTCACGGTTGCTGCATGGTCAGGTCGCTACTGGCTGGATTCCAGCAATGCATCCAGACCGAGTTATTGTCGTTTCTGACAGTGTGGCTAAGGATGAAATGCGTAAGAGCATGATTCGTGAAGCAGCGCCAGCGGGCGTTAAAGCTCATACGGTGCCAATCGAAAAAATGATTGAAATTGCCCAAGATCCACGTTTTGGAAACACTCATGCCCTGTTACTCTTTGAAAATCCCGAAGATGTTTTAAAGGTAGTCAAAGCGGGGGTTAATATCGAGACGGTTAATGTGGGCTCAATGTCTTACCGGGTTGGCGATGTTAATGCTAACAATGTATTGTCGATGAACCAAGAAGACGTCGACACTTTCCATGAACTTGAAAAGATGGGCGTTAAGTATGATGTTCGTAAGGTTCCGACCGATAAGTCAGGCAACATGGATGCAATTTTGGCTAAGGCTCAAAGTTTACTAGACGAACAAAAGAAATAATAGGATAGGAGCAAAAAAATGAATGCTATTCAAATGATTTTAGTTGTTCTTGTTGCCTTTTTAGCTGGTATGGAAGGCATCTTGGATCAATGGGAATTTCACCAACCTCTGGTTGCCTGTACGCTAATTGGATTGGTTACGGGACACTTAGACTTGGGAATTATGTTAGGTGGTTATTTACAAATGATCGCCCTCGGTTGGGCTAATATTGGTGCAGCTGTGGCTCCCGATGCTGCTTTGGCTTCCGTTGCCTCAGCTATCATCTTAGTTCAAAGTGGCCAAGGTACCAAGGGAATCGGTATGGCTACGGGGATTGCGATGCCATTAGCCGTTGCCGGTTTGTTCTTGACCATGATTGTGCGGACTATTTCTACTGGTATTGTGCACATTATGGATGCTGATGCTAAAAAGGGCAATTGGCGCAAAATCAATATGTGGCAATGGCTTGATGTCTGCTTGCAAGGGTTACGAATTGCTATCCCTGCTGCTTTGTTGCTTGCTATTCCCGCCTCAACTGTTCAGTACTGGTTGGGCTTAATGCCTGCTTGGCTAAGTGAAGGCATGCAAATCGGTGGTGCTATGGTGGTAGCAGTTGGTTATGCAATGGTAATTAACATGATGGCCAGTCGTGAAGTTTGGCCATTCTTTGCCATCGGTTTTGCCCTGGCAGCAATTCAAAATTTAACCCTAATTGCTTTGGGTGCAATCGGATTAGCAATGGCTGTGATGTACTTGGCACTTGAGTCAAAGGGTGGCAGCAGCAATTCAAATTCAGATAATGACGGTACCGGCGACCCACTCGGCGATATCATTGATGATTATTAAAGTGATATTTAAGAGGAGGATTTTATTATGGCTGATCAAAAAATCAAATTAACTAAAACCGACCGCTTCAAAGTAATGTGGCACTCACAATTCTTGCAGGCTTCTTGGAATTATGAAAGAATGCAGAACGGTGGGTTCGCATATTCGATGATCCCAGCTTTGCGTAAGTTATATTCTGACAAGGATGATATGGCAGCAGCTCTTGAGCGACACTTGGTGTTCTTCAATGTGCACCCCTACCTAGTTTCACCAATTTTGGGTGTTACGCTGGCTTTAGAAGAGGATAAGGCTAATGGTGCTCCGGTTGAAGACGAGGCTATTCAGGGTGTTAAGGTTGGAATGATGGGACCGCTGGCCGGTGTCGGCGACCCAGTCTTCTGGTACACGGTAAGACCAATTGTTGGAGCCTTGGGTGCTTCAATGGCGATTCAGGGTAACCTGCTGGGACCAATTCTGTTCTTTGTTATCTGGAACGCAATTAGATTGGCATTTATGTGGTACACCCAGGAATTCGGTTATCGTGCGGGTTCTGCAATTACTAACGATGTGTCCGGTGGACTTTTGCAAAAGGTTACCCGAGGCGCTTCGATGATGGGAATGTTCGTTTTAGGTTCACTAATTGAGCGCTGGGTTAACATCAAGTTCACCCCAATCGTCTCGAAAACACCAATTCAAAAGGGTGGCTACATTGATTGGAACTCACTTCCAGCTGGTGCCAAAGGGATTCAACAAGCTTTGATTGATCAAAGTAATGGCTTGTCTTTAACCAAGTTCAAGGTAACAACGCTGCAGAACAATTTGGATATGTTAATCCCAGGTCTTGCTGGTCTCTTATTAACCTTCTTCTGTATGTGGTTATTAAAGAAGAAAGTTTCACCAATTGTGATCATCATCGGTATTTTTATTGTCGGTGTGGTATTGCACGTTTTGCATGTACTGTAAAAAATGGTTGAATCAAGTAATACCAACTTCGATTTAACATCCAGTGCAACTTGGTTTCGCGGTGTGGCGACCTACGGTAAAATCATGGTCGGCAATAAGGCATTTGAGTTTTACAATGACCGTAACCCCGCTGACTATGTCCAGATACCCTGGGCAGAAGTAACCTATGTTGTGGCTGATGTGCATTTTGGTGGCCGGTACATTCCGCGTTTTGAAGTTAGAACGCGTAAAAATGGGGAGTTTATCTTCTCGGCGCGCAATAACAAGGAAGCTTTGCGGGCTATCCGGAAGTATGTACCGGCTGATCGGATGCGGCGGGCCTTAGGTCTGTGGCAGAAGATTAAGAGTAGATTTATTCATAAATAGCAAAATTCCGCGGTAAGTAACCTTACCGCGGAATTTTTTGTCTAGTTTCTGCTAAAACGTTTAATTGTTCCTTTAACTTTTAACCTGTCAAAGATCTCACTTTGCAGCGCGTTAATAGCATTTTGCGCTCTGGCTTTTTGTTGATCAGTGATACCTTCAATAATTAAAATTGCATTCTTTGTTCTTTCTGTAAGCATGGTGCGCTCACCATCACGCCAGTTGAGAGAACGGCAGACGGCACCACTGGTGTCATAATAAATTACTTCTTGGGGACGGGGTGGGTCGTTTTTATCGGAGCCAATTGGATAGAAAGCCTCATTACCCTGTGCTAACCCTAAGTGCATGGTGCCAGTTAGCGTGTCGAGATCCTCACCCCCGCAGGGAACGCCATAGGTTAATGAAATGCTGTTGTAAATATCCACTAGAGGATTAATTGGGGTAAAGGTGTGGCCTTGGTCGACTCTTTTTAGTAAAGCCTCAATTGAAGCACGAGCCCCCTTTTTCTTTTTAAACTTGGTCATGACCGTGCGCCATTCGGCAATAACAGAATTATTCTTAAAGTCTGGCGCGGTTAAAAATGATTTAGCCTGTTCTTCAGCCTGACTAAGTAGCAATTGATACTCTGTTTGGTCGGTAGGGATATGGTTGTCAATGTTTCGTAATTCAATAGCAAAAATTTGTGCATCTGGAAACAATGACCAAAATTCTTGGTCAACAATTAGTGCAGTCATGGTAATTCTCCTAATAATAAAAAACACTTAGTAAACTCTACTAAGACCTAAAGAGTTCACTAAGTGCGGTCACCCGGTGGCGACTATAATGTGTATTTAACTGTGATTTTAATATAAAATTTGAACAAAAACAAGTACCAAGCTAAGCTGCTTTTTCTTTAGTCCAAAGTTTAGCTGTGCTAGCTAGCAAAACGAAGATCAAAATTGCTACAATCATTGCTGTTCGGTTGGCTGGTAAAATTAATAGTAAAACAATCATCAAGACAAAAAAGATTAGGGCAAGATAATCCAACCAAGGAAAACCCGGCATTTGAAAAGCGGTCAATTCTTGCTGGTTAGTCTTGAGACGGTATACGATATGGGTAAGGAGCATTAAACACCAGATAATTAGGAACATACTGGTTGAGGTGGACGAGATAAAGTCAAAAGCACTGTTACCAATCATGATGATAACCAGTGGAGCAAGTGCCATGAGTCCAGCAGATAAGATGAGAGCATTCTGTGGTAGTTGCCGCCGCAGCTGACCGAAGGTTTTATTCCATTTGCCTTCACCGTTGAAAGTGGCTGAGAACAGTAAACGGCCAGCACTATACAGGAAGCTGTTGGTGGAGGAGACGGCTGCAGAAATCACCACAAAGTTGATGATTGAGCCGGCATTTTTTATTCCAGTTGCGGCCAAGGTTTGCACAAAGGGACTGGATGAAGTGGAAATTTGGGGCCAAGGGATGACTATGAGAATAGCGATAATTGCTAATACATAGAAAAGAATAATCCGCACGGGTACTTGGTTGATAGCCTTTTTGATAACAACCTGGGGATTCTGTGCTTCAGCAGCCGTTACCCCGACCAGTTCCACACCAACAAAGCTAAAGATAACCATTTGAAAGCCTGAGAAAAAGCCACTACTACCTTTAGCAAAAAATCCGCCATTAGTGGTTAGATTAGCAAGGGTCACGGGCCCAAAGCTAGTTTTACCACCGGTAGCTAATAAATAACCAACTAGAATAACAAAGGCAATTACGGTCACAATCTTGATAATGGCAAAGCTGAACTCCAGATTGCCAAAAAGCCGGGCCGACAGTAGGTTGATAAAGAGCAAAATAGCAATTGTGACCAGTCCCGGCACCCAGGTAGGCAAATGCGGAAACCAATACTGAAAGTAAATGCCCAAGGCCGTCATTTCGGCCATCCCCAGGGTTATCCAGCTAATCCAGTATAGGTAGCCGGTAATAAAACCTATATCTTTGCCAAGGTATTTTTTAATAAAGTCAATGTAGGTGTGCTTGGATAAGTCGGAAACTATCAACTCTCCCAGTGCCCGCATCAATAGAAACAAAAAAATTCCGACAATCACGTAGATCAGAATAACGCTAGGACCGGTTCGCCGGATACTGTTGCCCACACCTAAAAATAAACCGGTACCAATTGTTCCGCCTAAGGCAATTAGCTGAATATGGGCGTTGGTCAGCGTCCGTTCATAAGTGGGTTCGCTTTTTTGGTCTTTTTTACTCATCAGATCACTCCATTTTTTAAACTAGGATATTATTTAATTATAACATTAACCCAATAGCTTGATTTAAAGGACCAGTAAAAATACTAGGTTGTCCTAATTTTAAAAAAATAGTCCAGCGGGCTTTTCTTGTAGTATGATAAATTTACTAAAAATGGGAGGGTATTTAAATGTTTGTTAGCCGTAACTTCACGCTTAATAATCTGACTATTCAGTTGGCTTTACCGGAACTCAGCCATGCGCCGGCCTTGTTTGAGTTGGTTAAACAAGATCGCTCAGAGTTGTCCCGCTTTTTGCCATGGGCTGATAAAGTGGTAACTGTGCAAGATGAAGTTGACTTTATTAAGATGATGCGGGTAGATACGGCCAATTATCGGAAATTAGTGCTAGTCGTTTTAGTTGATCATCAACCAGCAGGCATGGTTGATGTGCACAAGATTAACTTGAAAAACGAAAGCGGTGAAATTGGATACTGGCTTGGGCAAGCCTTCCAAGGTCAAGGTATTATGACCAAGGCAGTAGAGCAGGTAATTGACCTTGCCTGGGTAGAACTCGGTTTGCATCGGTTGAATTTAGTGGCCGAGCATGATAACCATGCTAGTCGGGCAATTGCCACCCGGCTGCATTTTACCCATGTTGCTTTACTCAAGGATGAGTTGAAATATCATGGCAAATTTCATGACCTAGATCTGTATACAATAATTGGTAAATAAATAGTTAAGTAGAATTTTGGTCGCTGATAATAAAGCTCAATTTTCTGTCTTTTAGCTAATTTAGTTATAAAAATGAGTCCCAAAAGTTGTCTAACTTTCGGGACTCATTTCATGCTCTAAGGTGTTGCCAGCTTTTTTATTTAGTCATCGTAGCCATTGGGGCAAGTCTGATGCCACTTCCAGGCACTAGCGATAACTTCTTGGACATTTTCGTGTTGAGGCTGCCACTTTAAGATAGTTCTTGCTTTAGTTGAATCAGCTACCAGACTGTCAGGGTCCCCGCCTCGTCTTGGGCCCATTGTATAGGGAATGTCAATACCGGTAACTTCACATGCCGCCTGCAAAATTTCTAAATTAGAATAACCATGAGCTGTGCCCAGGTTAAAGATATCTGACTTGTTGGTTGTCATCAAATGCTTAAGTGCTAGGATATGGGCATCAACTAAGTCAGAAATTTCCACGTAGTCGCGCACGTTAGTGCCGTCTTTAGTGTCATAGTCATTTCCGAAGATGGTCAACTTGCCATCACCGCTAACTGCGCTCTTGAGAATGTTGGGGATTAGGTGAGTTTCAGGTGCGTGGTCTTCTCCGGTTTTACCGTCACTAGAAGCTCCCGCAACGTTAAAGTAACGTAGGGCAATCGACTTAATTCCATCGGCCTGGTCAGCCCAGTGCATAATCTTTTCCATCATGAGCTTAGTTTCACCGTAGGGATTGATTGGCTCCGTCGGTGAATCTTCAGTGATTGGTAGTTGCTTGGGTATACCATAAGTTGCTGCACTTGATGAAAAGACTAGGTAGTTGACGCCAGCATCCTTCATTGCTTCAAGTAAGGCAATCATGCCAGAGACATTGTTGTCGTAATACTTTAAAGGCTTTTTTACGGATTCTGGCACGAGGGAGTATGCAGCAAAGTGCATTACGGCGTCAATGTGCTCATTGCGCAAAATCTGGCTAACTAAAAACTTATTTTCAATGTCGCCTTGATAAAACTTGGCTTGGGGGTCAACCGCTTTACGGTGACCGGTGTAGAGGGCGTCGAGTACGACCACCTCATTACCCTGGTTAATGAGTCCTCTAACTGCGTTAGAGCCAATATAGCCCGCTCCACCAACAACTAATATACGCATAATTACCTCCATTGAATATAAATAGCTAAGTAAATTTTAGCACAGCGTAGCAAAAGTGGGGGACATTTTTTATGCTATAATGAAGTTACTTACTTATTATTAGTAATATAGAAAGAAGCGCTAACCATGATGCACAATTCAACAATTGATCAGCAGCTTGATCACCGATCGATTCGAAAATTTAAGGATAAGCAGCTCACTAAGGACCAGCTGACCACCCTTTATACGGTCTTCCAGCATACGGCCACTAGCATGTTCATGCAGAATGCAACGCTGCTGCACATCACTGCTGAAAGCAAAAGAGCAAAGATCAGGGAATTATGCGGGCAGCAATATGTTGGAGCAGAAGGTGACTTGTTAATTTTTGTGGTTGACTTGTACCGCAATCAGCAAATTCGCCAGCAACTAGGGCAGGACGATGGCCGGGTGCATACGACAGATATTTTCTTCCAGGGGATGGATGACACCTTGCTGGCCTGGCAAAATGTGGCCAATGCAGTGGAGAGTATGGGGCTAGGTTATGTGCCGCTGGGCACGATTAACGATCATCCCTTGGCAATGTTAGATGTGCTAGACCTGCCCGAATTGACTTTTCCGGCGCTAGGGATGCAAGTTGGGGTCCCAGACCAGCAGCCGCAACTTAAGCCGCGATTGCCACTTGAGTTTACCACCTTTGAAAATGACTATTCGCGCAACTTTAAAGTTGATGATCTCAAGGATTACGACCAGGAGGTAACCACGTATTATGACCTGCGTGATGCCAACCGGCGCATTGACTCTTTTACCAAACAGATTACTGGTAATAAGTTAAACATTAAGACCATTGATCGCGATCAGTTGCCAGAATTATTGCATAAACAGAAACTGTGTCTAGATTGGAAATAAGGTAAGATTTGGCAGATAATGAAAAGCCCCGTAAATTGTTCAACTTACGGGGCTCATTTCTTGGTCATGCACAATTAATTATTTTTAACCTAGTTTCACGTTAGCAGCACGAATATAACGATTCTTTGCAATCCGATAATAAGTCTTACCTTTAATCCGATAAACCTTGCCATTACTCTTTACAACAGAGCCTCGCTTCAAGAGCTTTCTTGAAACACGCTTGCCCTTCTTAGTATAACGATATGACGCTTTACGCAGTCTCAAGTTACGCTGAGTAGATGATGGTGCTACGCTTGGCGTATTTGGCGTTGTGTTACCAGATGATGGCGTTGTCGTATTACCATTTGATGGTGTGATAGGCTTAGCAGGTGCATTATCATTTACATCAAGACTACCGGTTTTGATGTAATGGTCTAACGCAGCTGTATAATCAGCAGTTAACTGATCAACTGTAGATTGATCCACTCCCATACCCAGAGCTTTTGAATATCTGTCGCTTAGCGCGGAAGCTATTTTACTATTTTCACGCCAATTTACATCCTTAGTAGTAATATATACGATACCAGCATATTTGTTTACAATTGCGCGTAACGCTGATATATCAGCATGACTCACGTCAGCATTATTACTGTCTACTGGATGAAAGTCGCTAGATGCTAAGTCGGTTGCATCAGATGTGCTTTGGACAATATCCATGCCGTTATCATGATCTGGATCACCAATTGCTTGCCATTCACCAACATTAACGTAGGTTTCAGCAATTTTACCACCACCAAACTGAATATTACCATCACCAGGCGCGCCCATCAATGATAGTGTCAGTAAAAATGGTGACGCTGGTAGCGATTTATCTGGTGTTGTTAAATTACCTGCATATCTAGCCACCTTAGTACCAGCCGGATAAATCTTACCAGAAGGTCCCTTCAACGCATACTTCAAAGTACCGTATTGAATCCAGTTATTATAACCAGCGTGACTGGCACTAGCACTGGCTATCTGAGTGTGAGTCGTAATAAACGTAGTTGACCCCAAACCGGTTAAAGCACTAGCACACAATACGATGGCGATTTTTTGATTAAGTTTCATTTTGTCCTCCAAGCTATTTGATAATATTTACCAAATATTGTCATAAGCAAAGCCTTTATAATGGCGATTTTTAAACTTTTTTGCTAGTTTAGGGGAGCGGTACCAATGGCTTGAATACCAGAAACCTGCTCCACCAGCATCGGTCAGAACCCAGTGTCCTTTAAGCTTAGAGACGTTATAGTGTGCTCCAGCTCCGGCAGTTTGATCCCAACCATATTGAGTAACCCATTTTCGACCGCGAACTCGCATCACAGGCTCAAGATAAGTCCAATTTTTGGTCTTTTTGGTGGTTTTAACTACTGCAGGTATATACTTTGGCTTAGCATGCAAATAAAGATAAGATTTTTTGCCTTTGTTATAAAAAATCTCCTTATTTTTTGTGATAGTCCATTTTTTAATACGGTTGGCATCTTTATCAAATTGATACCAGGTGCCGCGCATTTTCTTGGGGAAGACGGCTCTGGCGGATTTTGCCTGCACGGGATTGACAGAAGTAACCGATAAACTGCCGATCGTGCTTAAGCTGATTAACGCAACCAGTGCAAGCAGATTTCTTTTGACTTTCATATGGCTTTTTTCTCCTAATCTGCTGTTGTCAGCTATAACAACATTGACCAAGTATAATTAATTTTTTTAAAGCAACTTAGTCCGCATTTTTTTCGATGCCGATGATTTTAACTTTGGTGGTGTCAAGACCATCAAAAATCGAATCTGAAGTGGAGTTAATGCCCCAGCCAGTCAGATTGATTTCAGTTAACGATTTGTCACCGGAAAACATTTCATAAGAAAATTGTAATGTACTTGTGTCCCAGCTACTTAAGTCCAAAGACTTCAATTTTTTATCTTTAGCAAACAGACTGCTTAAATTATAACTAATGCCCGTATCTACTTTATCAAGTCCGCTAATATCTTCGAGATTGTACAGCTTTGAAAACAGGTCTTTAGAATCATCTGATAAGGCTATTTCATTATCGATACTAATATGCTTGATGTCACTTGGTTTGAATGTGCGTCTTTTAGAGATATGTTTTTTCGCCTTATGAACTGCCTCATAGATTGGAGTCGTTCCTAAGATGTTATTGTTTGCGCCTTCCTTGATGTGCAGGGTCTTAGTCGTAACATCAAACTTTAAAATACAATTGTTATTTTCAGAATATTTGCTGATTTTGATGGTTTTCTTACTTTTCGCTTGAATAGTTTGAAGTGCGCCCGGTTGTTTTGGCAGAACTGTCGTTGAGACCCCAACCAGCGTGCCGGCGAGAGCTGCACTAATTATTAATTTACCTATTTTGTGATTGTTTTTCATTTTTACTCCTTTACCTAATGATTCTTTCTTGTTGTTATCCTTCTGAATAGTTGTTAGCAATAATCGTCCTCCTTTATTTTGAGCTAGAAATTTTGACAGTATTATTATACGCTTTGCATTTCTTTTTATGCCGTAATTTAAAATGCATTATGCAATGCATATTTATCACTGCTTGCCCCATATAATTAACTTGCAGGAGGTGATTAATTTGGCATTCAGAATCAAACCAAATCACAGGGAAACTGAAAATAAAACAGTTAGGTTTCCCCTTAAGCTCATTCAAAGAATTGAGCAGGCAATTAAGGGTAAGAATGTAACCTTTTCAGGCTTTGTGATCCAAGCATGTGAGTATGCACTAGACAATATGGAAGAAACACCAAAAGAAAAATAATAATATCATTTACTCTACAGCTATATTTTACAATTTGTCTTGCAAAAAGCAATACAAATTATCAATATAGTATAAATGATTCTATTTATATCTTTAAAAATAGCGTTTCTGAAATGTAAGAAACACTGGTTTGTTCATTAAAAGTATTAATATCAGGCAAGAAAAGTCATGCATTCAATTGCATGACTTTTTAAGTTCTGCTATAATTTAAACGTTGTCAAAAAGCGCTGATTTAGCTCAGTTGGTAGAGCGTTTCCCTCGTAAAGAAAAGGTCGCCAGTTCGATTCTGGCAATCAGCATCAGTTAAGAACATGTAGCATAATTAGCCCGAATTTATCTGACCTAGGTGAGATAAACTCGGGCTAATTTTTGTTTATTACGGAGATTTGGCCCAAAATTAGACAAGCTAATAGTTAAATATCCAGTTTTTCTATAAGTGTTCCTTGGTCAACTTTTTGTTGTAGCTTTTGAATTAATGCAGTACTTAAATAGGTTTGCAACTGTGCCAATTGAGGTACGACTTTAAAAATAATCTGATTATCGATATCTTCTGGAGCAAAAGCAGAGTCATACTTGTGAGGATCGCTCCAATAATTCCAATTAACATCAGTGCGCTGATAGTAGACATAATTATGTTTAGGAGTTTGATAAATTCTTTGAGATATTTTGGTTTGATTGTTAGCTGACTTTTGACAATGACTGTAAATTTTTATCCCTTGAAATATTTTTGTTTCATGTATTCCTTGGTTGTTAATTGTTAAAGTGATTTCTTGGTAAGCCATTGATATCATCTCCGCATTAGATATTATATTTATAGATTTTATCATATTTTCACAACAAGTAATGCTTCAAAATAGTTGTAATGCGGCTAATTCCTAACGCGATTACTTTAAGTAGGAGTGGTGGGAAATAATTAGTTACAAGTAAACTTATTCATCAAATGCTTGTTTTTTTAATAAAGTGTAGTAAACTACATATTCAAGGAGGAAAACATGAATAATTCATCCTTAAATGAACTTGGTCCGCTAATTAAGATTGCTAATACGCTGATTGAGAAGGAACTCAATAATCGGATAGCCCGGGCAATTACCGATTATAACCTGACCGGTCCGCAAATTACGATGATGGTTTACTTGTATGAAGCGCATGGTAAGACAATTACACAAAAAGAATTGGCCGATAAATTTGTTTTGAGTCATCCAACTATTCGCAGTGTTGTTCGGCGCTTAGAAAAGGCAAGTTTACTGAGTGCGGAACGAATGCCGGCAGATCGCCGGCAGATTAAGTTGTCTTTGACTACTGCAGGCAACAGTTTTATTGCTACTCATCTTGCTGTTATCTATGGGATTATGAATGAGGTCAACCGGCAAATCGTGCAGGGGCTCAGCCCGGCTGATCTTGAGCGAATTACCAAAATTTTGCAGCAGATTATTAAGAACTTCTAATGTTCTTTTTTATCGACATAAGTGTAGCTTACTACATAAAAGGAGAGAGAAAATGATTAGTGCCAGCATCCCTAAAATGACAAACCGGCAACGCAACTTGATGATGGTCGTTCTGCTATTTGGAGCCTTTGTTGCTCTTTTGGCAGAGACTTTTTTGAATAATGCGCTACCCACAATAATGCATGCTTTTAGCGTCAGTCAAGCGACTGCCCAATGGCTGACGACGGCCTACTTATTGGTCGTTGGTTTAATGATTCCAATGTCCGCGTGGATTTTTAATTCATTTAGCCTGAAGGTCAATTATTTGACGATGATGGCCATCTTTTTTAGCGGATCTGTAGTCTGCGCGCTTGCCGTCGGTTACCACTGGGGCTTTATCCTAATGATCAGCTTTGTGCTAGTGGGACTAGTCTTGTCGTTTTTCTTGCCAACAGCTAAGGAAGAGCACAAGTAATACTATTAAGTAGTTATGCTTTACACCCAAATCATTTTGCTTGAGCAAAAAGCAGTATTAGGCAATTTTTTAACCTAAAATAAAAGCCCAGCCATACCTAAGTTGGTATAGCGGGCTTTTTTGTGTGTTAACTTAGTTAACCACGTTCATTTCTTGGCCATTGAGGAAGGCTCGCAAATTATCAAGCACAATCCCGAGCAGCCGGTTACGAGTTTCACGGGGGGCCCAGGCAATGTGCGGCGTAATATAGCAGTTCTGTGCGGCTAATAATGGACTAGTTGCTGGAATCGGTTCGCGCCCAGCCACATCAACACCGGCGGCGCCAACTTTACCACTAGCAAGGGCAGCAGCTAAGTCGGCCTCCTTAATCAGGCCACCGCGGGCAGTATTAATGATGATAACGCCGTCTTTCATCTGACTAAGAGACTCTTGATTAATCATTTCGGTAGTTTCGGGTGCCTGCGGAACGTGCAGACTGATGATGTCTGCGCGTTTATACAACTCATCAAGGTCAACCTGCCTAACGTATTCCGGAAGGTCAGCTTTAGGCCGGTGATTATAGAAAATCACGTTCATTGAAAAAGCGTGGCCAATTTCGGCCACCTTTTGGGCAATACTACCAAAACCAATGAGGCCAAGTGTCTTGCCTGATAGTTCCATTAATGGCGTAGCCCAAAAAGTAAAGTCAGGATTGCTCGACCACTTTCCTTGGTGGACTAACTCGTTGTGCAAACCGACTTGACTGGTGATTTCAAGCAGCAGGGCAAAAGTAAACTGAGCAACGGCCTCGGTGCCGTAGGTCGGGATATTAGTCACGGGGATGCCAGCAGCTCGGGCGGCCACCGTATCGATCACGTTATAGCCCGTTGCAGTCACCCCGATGTACTTAAGCTTGGGTGCGGAAGTGATGACTGTTTGGTCCAGCGGGGTCTTGTTGGTTAAGACTATTTCTGCGTCACCAATCCGGTTGAGAATTTCGGTGTCGTTGTCCACAGGTGTCCGATCGTAAAAAGTACATTCGCCTAATTCTTTAAGCGGTGCCCAGTCTAGATCTCCAGGATTTAAGGCGTAACTATCCAAATTTACAATTTTCATTTTTCTTACCTCATTAGAAAATTAGTTCCTCTTCTGTCTTCTAGTTTACTATAATTTTCCAGGTTAACTATAATAAAAAATCACTTTATGAATAAACTGAATCTTGCGGATATTTGACAGTATTTTTGAATAATTCTACAATTATTGGATATACTGCTTTTTCACAATAAGTTGATAAAGTAGAGAAATAAAAGTGGTTTATTTGTTGTTTTATAATTATCTGTATTGTCAATATAAGATAAGTTAGAGAAGGAGTTATGAATGAAAAAATGTCCTAAATGCGGTGCCACAATGGAAGCCGATGTCAATTTTTGCACAGCCTGTGGAACTGATTTACGCGGAGTAAAAGCAATCCCAAAGACGCAGCAGGCACCACTTAAGCAGCAGGAAGAGCCCTCGGTTCAGCCGCAACAAGTGGAGGCTAGTCAGTCAGCAAACAATCAGGCTAGTGGCCAAACCACCGGTAAGGCAAGAAGCTGGGGCGACTATTGGCAATGGTGCCTTGATTCTTGGAAAAATCCAGCGAACAACACGGTGCAAGCTGAAAGCTGGTACGGCTGGGTGACTATTCTACTGGTCGACTTACTAATTGTTTTGGGCCTATACTTCTGTGCCAACACGCTACTTCATGCTGCGATTAGTTTTTCAAATCACTTTAATGAAGCGGCACAAGGCCTCAGCATGGTCGATTTTTCCTTTGGGATCGTTTTAAAAGTGCTTCTGTTTATTCTGTTATATGAAGTAATTATGATTGGCAGTACTTATTTGGCTCACAAGTTTATTTATGATCGAAAAGTGGCACTACTAGACTTTGTCAATCGCAGCGCCCATGCGAGCAACTTGAACCTGATTTTTGCCGCCATCTTCTTTTTATTAATGTTGATGGGGCCTGGCAGTATTGTGCCCGCTGTAATTTTATTAGTGGTAATTTTAATGCTGTTCTCAGTGGGTCAACAAGTAGTCTTGCTTAGTGATGAAGGTGCAAAGCGGGACAAAGTCTATGGCTGTCTGATTGCTCTGGGAATCAATTTTGTCGGGATGTTAATCTTGAATGCGCTACTTTTTCAGACTATTATCGGACAAATGATGTCTTTTGGTAGAATGTAGGGGTGAAGAGAATGAATGAAAGTCAATTTTGCCCTAATTGTGGTCAAAAGGTCGACGCTAAGGCGGAGTTCTGTCCCAATTGTGGGAAGCAACTCAAGGTGAAGGCAGCAAATCAAGCGCATCGTACCAAGAACGTGCGAGCAACCAATTCGCAACCAGTTGTAACCCAGCAACAAGCAACGGTTGCGAAGAAGCGGCCGCCAATGAAGCAGAAAAGCAAAATTATTTTGAGTAGTCTAGCTGCTCTGGTAGTCGTTTTTGTTATCTTTTATGCCTGGGGATCCAACCATTATCAGCGCAATAACCAGCTTGCACAGATAAACGCAGCGTTGAAGAATCCACGTCAGTCTTTGAGCCAGTACGTTACTTCTGATAACCCGAATGTGCATGTGACGGATGCGGCATTGAAGCCGACGCAGAAGTATTATGCAGAAAATTATGAAAAAGCAAATAAAATGGCGGATGACCTTAAATACAGTGATCAGTCTGACGACGTTAGTCTGGTCAGGAGTGGTCATTACTTCTTATTTTTCCCCAAATACAAGCTGCAATTCAAGACTTACACCCCGCAGATTAAGACTAATCACGCCAATTCCAGTATTTATGTTAACGGTCAAAAATTTGGTGGTATTGATGGCAGCGGCGGGGAATATTATAAGAAGATTACGCCGCTTTTTCCAGGCAAGTATCATATCGTAGTCAAGTCTATTGCCTCTGGCCATGAATTATCTGCTGACAAGAGCATGCTGATTGATTCCAACCAAGCCATTAATATGGACATTAAGACGGTCAACTTTATGGTTAAAAGCATGCCGGGCGCCGCTGTTTATATAAATGACAAGAAAGTCGGGATACTAAACAGAAGAGGTGCTAAAAATTTCAAAGAATATCCTGCAACCGCTGATATGAAGATTTACGTTGAAGCTACAATCGCAGGAAAAACCATTAAGTCGAAAATGGTTAATTATGATGATTTAGGCTTCGATGATGACGATGATAGTAGCAGTAATGTCATTAAGCCAGAATGGCCCGGACTAATCAGCCAGGATGATGCAGAGAGTATCTTACAGGACAACTTTAATTCTCCAGACGAAGATGCCTTTATCGGCGGTGCGGAGAACAAAGGCTACCAGGATCTGCACACACAAGAGGCCAAGTTTAGAAATAGTGATGAAATTATTGATTTTTCAATGGAGTGTAGCATCGTCTCAATTGCACCAGCTCCTAATAACTGTAGTAGCGTTACGTATAAGATAACTTATACCTTTGAACATGATGATTATGAGCATAAGCAGGTCTTGCTCTACTCGGGCGGTCTGTTCCACCAAGTCGGTGATGAGGATGATGGTAAGCAAAAGATTAAGTCAATTGGTAATGGTAAGGTGATTAGCGACAAGAAGTACGATAATTAGGAGTAAATATTTTTAGCAAAAAGCAAGTTGCTTACTTAATAAAATCAAAGCCTGTCATTTCAAGTTTGAGTTGACAGGCTTTTTCTTGTGGGCAGTTATTGGTAACTTTAGATGAGCTAGGCAGCCAAGTTAAAACTACTTTAGTGGTTGATTATTTTAAGTAAAAATATTAATATTTTAGCCAAATGAAAAAATGGGGTTTTTTGATGCACCAAGAAAGCTACGGACCAAAATTTCGTCAAATCAGAAGGCAAAAGGGCTTAAGCATAGTTGAAGCAGCTGCAGGGATAGTCTCTAAATCAGGACTTGCACGTTGGGAAACTGGTAAAGGAAGTTTATCCTTTGAGCAGGTCTTAAGTTTGCTGGTGGAAAATAATATTCAACCGATCGAATTTATCCAGAAAAATATTTTTCCAGATTTAGATACAATCGTTCAAACCGTTAACCAAGCTCACGATAGCAATGAAGTAGCCATCCTAAAGGAACATGCTGTTAAAGCAGTCGCAAATTATCAGCTGGATCCCCAAGATAAGGCTAATTTATTTAAAGCTGCAATAGCCTGCAATTATTATCAAGACTTGACTGCAGAAAATTTGTTTCCCAAGATAGCGCAACTTAAGTTAAAATTGTATTTTTCAAAAATAGTTGCAGAGAATAACTATTGGGGTTTTGAAAGTATTTTTTTCTTCGTAAATACGGCCTTATTGTTTGAACCTGCTGATGTAAGTTCTTACGCTGAAGACTTGATCTTGTTTATTAAAGACGAAAATCTCTCTGCTAACGACTGGTATCCCTATATTATAAATGGTTTGCTCAATCTGGTATTTGCTTTAATAAAGAAGGATCCGAAACCAGCGCATAAATTGCTGTCAACAATAAGTAAGTTGAAGAATATAGACTATTATTCGCTGGCAAAGATTAGGATTAAGTTCATGCACTGCTTGCTGAATTATATTGACGATAAAAACGAGACACAAGTCCAAAAAATATTCGCTGATTTGGATTTTTTTGGTATGCAGCCATTGAACAAGCAGTTCCAACGGGCTTTTTCACAGATAAAAAGTATTTATGAAGATTAATTGCTATATTAATCAAAAATAGCTTCCCAAAACTGGGAAAAACCAAAATTGGCTTTATTTTTTGTGCTATATTTATAAAGTTGTTTATTTAAGATATTTATTTTTGGAGGAATTAAATTGTCATTTTTTAAAAAACATGTTTGGGGTAAAAGTATGATTGCTGCAACAACTGTATTGGCATTGGGCAGTGCGTCAGTTGTGGGTGCAGCTAAGAAAAGCAAGGGTACGTGGACGGTTACACCTGAGTCTGTCGCTGCTCATGGGACATGGAGTTCATATGGCTCCGGCAACGTTAAAAAAACCAATTCTAATGACGCATCATTTAATGGTGATGTCGTTCCAAATTGGACAGGTTACAATGTAAGACTAATTAATAGTAAGGCTTCACCTCGATCTTCTTTTACCAAATTAAAAAAGAATAAAACCACCTATGCTGGAGAAAACACAGGTAAAAAGCGCTACATTTATTATGCGGATGTCCGTTCCAAACGTATAGAACCTAATAAAAGTAGAGTGAAATTGCATTTTAGTTCAGACCACAAGTAGTTTTTAATTTATCATCTGTGTTAAGAGAGCCGAGGTTAAAAATTAATGCCAAAAAGAACTAAAAAAATCACGATCATTGCACTGGTATTGTACGCATTATTAATAACGTGGCACGTGTTTGCGGCTATAAAAAATGATGTAAAGCCACAAGGCACCGGTTTGGAATCAGCTTTGTATCTTTTTTTGAGTGTGCAACCTGGTGGCTTCCATGAAAGTGTTATTGTGGATCTTACTGAGATGGCGTTAATGTCGTCCGCAGGTGCGGGTTTTTATCTTTATCTAAAAAATAATAATACGTTTAGTAATGTCCAGCAAAGAATAAATTACTTTGGTTTTTTTAAGCAGGGAATCAAGCACACTTTTTTAGGAGCTGTGAGTCTATCCCTATTAACTAATCTGTACGAACTGATTTTGATTAATTGGTTTTACTACCCCTTTGTATATAAGGTAAAGAGTGCTTTCTTGAGCAATTCTGGTAACACATATTTTTCATCTAATAGCTTAGTATATATAATTTCTTATATTGCTCTAGCTGCGATCGGCTGGGGAATCTTTGCCCTTCTGGTTTTTGGGATAGGTCTCTTTGTAAAAAAGAACGCGCTGATTTTAACAATTGGTCCGATTACTGGTCTACTTTTGATTATTCTGCCAATACTTGGTAGTAAAGGTAGCAAAGCCTTGCAAGTTCTTTCAATTTCCAGCTTTTTCTATACATTGATTTCACCAGGACAAGAGAACTCTTCGGTCCAATATCAACCTATAAATAGTATTTTAGCTTATATGCTTGCTGTTGTTATCTACTTATTGATTGCACTAGTACTGATTAAGCTGTGGCAAAAACAACAGGTGAATAAGGGGTAAGTAATGCGAGTTAAACGAACAAGCTTCCGTCTGATATTAATCGGACTTTTAATCATTGCACTCGGTTTATGGGGTGGTTTTTATACTATAACGAATAATGATGTTAAAGATATGGAAGTAGTTAATGCCTATATTAACCGCAGTCTTGTTCCATTGTACCTTCAGCCTATAGTTTTAGTATTGTTGTACAGCCAAATACTACCTTTTCGGCGTATTCGATTGTTTGTCGGGGTTCGCCGGCAAACGGAACAAATGGTCATGAAGCTAATGGGATTGGCAATAGTATATTGTTGCATATTTGTAGTTGGCTTGTGTGTACCGTATTTATTAACTGGTTGGCCCTTGTTCAGAAATGGTAGCCCAATAGTTGGATCAGGCATAATTCTACTACACATCGGAGTATTTTTATTTTTGGCTTGGCTATTAGTAGGAGCTTATAATATTCCACATCCATATCTTTTGTTATTTGCGGTGATTATTTTGAGCTTACTGTATAATTTCTATGTCGAAGAAAAGTTGTTAATATTTTATAGTCCATTATATGATCCTTTATATCGGGCAATACATAAAATTTATGGCGGATACTAAGGAGGTATGTTATGTTAAAAATCACAGACTTAAAAAAATCATTTGGGCGTAAAGAGGTATTACAAGGGGTTTCTTTGACCGCAGAACCCGGTGAATTAATTCACATTTCTGGTATTAATGGCTCGGGAAAATCGACTATTTTTAAAATTATTACAGGTCTATTGAAGGCAGATAGCGGTGAAGTGATTAGCGGTAACGAAGATATCGTTGGCGCTTTAATTGAAAATCCCGGTTTTTTGGAATATGAATCGGCGATGACTAATTTGCGTTTCTTGGGTGATCTCAAACACCGTTTTGATGAGGAGAAGACTAAAGATTTGCTCCAGCATTTTGACCTTGATCCTGATGATACTCAGGCAATCGCAAAGTATTCTGTGGGAATGCGGCAAAAAGTTGGTATTATTCAAGCCGTAATGGAAGATCAAAATATTATTTTGTTGGATGAACCAACACGGGGAATCGATCAAGAGAGTATCAAACAGTTTGCTGTTTTGTTAAATAACTTGAAGCGAGAAAATAAAACGGTAATAGTAGCTAGTCATGATCAAATCGACGAGATCAATTATGATCAACGTTTGCAATTGATAAACGGCACTCTTAGTGATGAATAGACTGTAAAAGCCGGAGTGTAATTCATTTTTTGTTGGCGCAAATTACCGGTAAAGCGGGTATTATTGAAATATTTTTTTGATAAAGTATTTTAAAAATATTAGAAAATACTTGCATTAAGCTGACGATGATATTATAGTTGCCCTAATTAGGGAGGTCTTAATATGAATTCGTCTAACCAGCAAATAACCAAGGGCTTATTTGAAAAATACCAAGAAAAACAGAATAAAGTTTTTGGACAAAAGATTTTTCCGTTGAGTGCAACCTACATCTTTTCGCTAAAAAATGGGCTGACGCTTAATGTAACAGAATACCCGGAATTAAAGCAACTAGGTTACTGGATACAGCCAGCTGATCAAATCAATCTACGAGTTTGGTCACATCTGAGCCAACCAGCTTTGGCTCAAAAATTTAGTGAAATCACGGGGATTAAAAGTGAGCAATATTATCTTGGTGCAGTTTCAGGGGTGCAGGATTTGTGGTCAGCTAACAGTGCCGCTGGTAATGATTTAAGCTAAGAAATTAAAATAACAAATACTTCAGTACGACTGAAAAAGAAGTCTATTAGTATAAAGCAAAAAGTAGCTTCCATAATTAGCAACTATGTGTTATTATTTATTAGATTATTTGGGCGAAGAAAGGAAGGCGCTACAATGAGCAATGAAATTATTGGTTCAAGTGCTATGTTGAGCATGGTAGCGGCTGCTTTTTATCACTTCAAAAAATCGCTTAATGTTTTAATGATTGCAGTTAATAGAAGACTTAATGTTTATCACTTTTGTGATAAATGTTAAGTCTTTTTTATTGCTCACATAATTTGTCGGGCTAGGAGGATTAAGATGCCGAAGTTCAAGAAAATTTTAGTTGGAACCATTGCGGTGCTGGGCACAGTGTTACTTGCCGGCTGCTCAAATTCCGGTAAAAAACAGGGTGAAAGCGATACCCCTACGTCGCTGAATGTGCAATTTGTCCCTAGTGTAGCTGCCGATAAAATGGAAGCGCGCGCTAAACCGCTAGAGAAAATGCTATCAAAACGTCTGGGAATTCCCGTTCACGTTACAGTTTCGACTGATAACAATGCAGTAATCGAAGCGATGAAATCAAAAAAGGTTGACGTTGGCTTCTTGCCAGCAGATGCTTATGTCCAAGCCCACAAGCAAAATGCCGCTGACGTTTTGCTCCAATCTGAGCGTTACGGCTTGAAAGCACCAAGTGGCACCTGGACCAAGGAACTCGTTCATACTTTGCGGTCGGAAATTTTAGTCAGCAAGGGATCACCAATTAAGAGTTGGAAGGACTTGAAAGGAAAGTCAATTTCCATTCAAAGTCCGACGTCAACTAGTGGTTATATTTTTCCAATTGCTGAGTTAAAACAAAAGGGACTGGATGTTAAACGTAGCTGCAAACTTGTTACCGTTACTGGACATGATCAAGGTGTACTCAATGTTTTGAATAAGGACACTGATGCAGCCTTCGTTTTTGAAGATGCGCGTAACAATGTCTTGCGTGACAACCCCAAGATTAAGTCCCAAGTTGTGCCAATTTATTATACACGTCCTATTCCTAATGACACTATTTCGGTTCTACCTAGTATGTCCAAAGCCTTCAAAGAAAAACTTGCCCGGGCTTTCATTGCCATCGGCAAGTCAAAAGAGGGTAAGAAAGTAATCGAGAGCGTTTATGACCAGGAAGGCTATATTAGAGCTAAAGATAGCGACTATGATATTGTTCGCAAATATCAAAAGATCGCCGAAACGGTTAAATAATATTGGTTAAGATAAATTGTTAATGGGAAGCACACTATTTGTAGAAGCAAAATAATGTGCTTTTTGTTGTTTACATTACACGAAAAAGACTAAATGTGTTTCTCTGTATTTGGTAAAAGCATAAAAAATGGTTTAATAAGCTTAAGCATATAGGTAGAAAGTGTAGCAAGTAAACTAAACCTTTTGGCATTATTGAACATATTCAAACATTGACAAACACAAAAGAACATTTATACTAAATAATGAAGTTAGTTGCTAATCTAGTTTAAAAGTAGGTAACCATGCTAAAAAGTGAAAGACTTAAGACGATTTTACAGATTGTAAATACGCAAAAATTTGTAACTGTAGATGAACTGGCGCAAACGCTAAAGGTTTCTGATATGACCATAAGACGGGACCTTAATGAACTGCATCGGGCAAGCAAAATTTTGCGCGTTCATGGTGGGGCCCAACTCTTATCCGATCAAACTCGCATCGAAAAGAGCTACAAGCAAAAGCGTGAAATCCATAGTAAAGAAAAATTGGAAGTGGCTAAGCGCGCCTGCAACCTGATTCATGAAAATGATTCAATCTACGTGGGGCCTGGAACGACTTTAGAGTTAATGGTTGCCAACCTTAAAGTTAAGCATCTGCGAATTGTGACCAACTCGCTACCGGTTTTTGAAGTTGCCAAAAATAGTGCTCAAGACTATGACCTAATTATGATTGGTGGCTCTTACAGGAGAATCAGCGGTGCCTTTTTGGGGGCGCTGGCAAATAGTGAATTGGCAACAATGTCATTTTCAGCCGGCTTTGTGGGGGTCAATGGTATTAAAGATGCTTCTATGACGACAGCTAACTTGGAGGAGGGCCAGACCGAAGGAATTGGATTAGATCATTCACAAATTAAGTTTGTGGTTGCGGATTATTCCAAGCTGGATCACAGCGACTTTCATCATTTTTATGATTTGCATAAGGTTGATGGACTAGTTACTAACCGCGGAATTGAGCCTGAACTAGAAAAACATTACAGTCAGTATACGACTGTCTATAAATAGTTTTACGGAGAGGAGTTTCAACTATGAAGGTTGTCATTGGCAGCGATAAGGCGGGTTTTGCCTTGAAAGAAAAAGTTAAAAAATACTTGAAAGATCATCAATATGAGGTTCTAGATGTGACCGAGGAAGCAGCGGCAGACTTTGTCGACTCAAGCTTAAAGGTAACTCGTGAAGTATTAGACAACGGTATTAAAAAGGCCGTGATGTTCGATGAATATGGCGTGGGTTCTGCGATGGCTTCAAACAAGGTCAAAGGAATGGTTACGGCTAATGTTAATGAAGAACGAACCGCTCACATGACCGCGATGCACAATGGTGCTAAGGCGATTGCACTTGGTAGTGGAATTGTTGGCGAAAAGTTAGCGTATTCAATTGTTCAGCATTATTTAGATACAAATTATGCTGGTGGTCGCCACCAAATTCGCCTAAACATGTTAGAAGAAATGATTTAAGGAGGTTTGAAAATGTTAGATCATGATAGACCACAGCCAGAATTTGTTGATGCCAAGATTGACCAGCACATGATTATTGCCTTGGGTAATGATCACATTGTAACTGCAGTAAAAATGGCTCTTTCTGACCATTTAAAAGATGAAGGTTACCGTGTGATTGATGAAGGTACGCATGATAACTCAAGAACACATTATCCAATTTATGGTAAACGTGTGGCTGAAGACGTTGCTGATGGTCGGGCGGATTTAGGTATCGTTCTTTGCGGCACTGGGATTGGCATTTCAACGGCGGCTGATAAAAACGAAGGTATTCGTGCTGCCATGGTAGGAGATGCTACTCAAGCAGCATATGCGCGGCGAGAATTAAATGCCAATGTTTTGGGTTTTGGCGGTATTGTTTTAGGACGTGACTTCATTTTTGATATTGTGGATTCATTTTTGAATGCAGAGTATCACCCGACTAGCCGTAATCGGTCCTTAATTACTAAGATTGATGGTATTGCTAAGCCCAACCCAAATCAAAAAGATAACGCTCACTTCTTTGATGAGGAAAATAAGAAGTGGGCCGCAGGCGTATATCACGACTAAAAAATAAAGCAAAAATAAAATTTAATCGCACAAGGAGCCATGAAGTTGATCACGGCTCTTTTATTTATATTAATCGAATGAATATCGTCTATCAGACCAAACGACTAAGGGAGATAATTATGTGCCATAAATAGTGAAAGAAGTACAAAAAAAGTTTGAATCAAATTGCAATTAACCGCTTTCTTTGCTACACTCATAAGTGGTATCAACCAGTTATAAAAAGGAGGTGGGTCAATGCCGAAACCGCTTTATCAGCAGGTTATTTTTGACCTAGAAAAACAGATCAGAAAAATGAAACCAAATGCGCGCTTACCTAGTGAACGGCAATTACTGGTTAAATATGGCGTTAGCCGCAATACAATCAGGTTGGCCTTGCAGGAGCTAGAAGAGCGTGGATTAATTTATCGGCTTCATGGTAAGGGGACTTTTGTTTCAAGTGTTTTTCTAAACCAACCCAATATTGGTGGTATGTATTCTTTTTCAGAGGAAGTTACGCGCGCTGGTCAGAAGGCGACTACGCAGAATCGGAGTTTGGAATTAGTTGTTCCCAGTCAGCATATCATGGAACAGTTAAACATGGCAGCTAATGAGCGTGCCTACAAGCTTGTGCGTTTGCGGTTAGCTAATAATGAGCCGCGGATTTACAGCACGACCTACCTGCCAGAAAAACTTTTTCCGGACTTAAAGATGGCTGATTTGCAGGAAGAAACACTTTATGGCGTGTTAAAGCGTAAATACAATCAAATTAGTGTGATGGCCTTTGAGGATGTGCAAGCGGTTAGTCTAAATAAAGAGGAGAGCTCCTATCTAGATGAGAAGATGGGTTCATCAAGTTTGAAGATTTTCCGTAAAACCATTAATGATAAAAATGTTCCGGTTGAATTTACGATTTCATTGGCACGGGGCGATAAGTTTATTTACCGCTCAAGACAATATAATAAGTTACTTTAGTTTATTAACAGGAGAAAAAAATGTTTTCTAAAACAGATGCGGAATTAACCAAGATGGGTGCTAAAATCACTACCCGTGAAATTGCCCAACAACCGCAACTATGGCGTGAAACTTGGTCAATTTATCAAGAAAAAAAGACGAAAATTGATGAATTTTTGACAGGAATTAATCAAAAGTGGGGCAAGGTGCGAGTGATTTTTACCGGTGCAGGAACCAGTGCCTACGTGGGCAATATGGTTATGCCATACTTGCAAAAGCATGGTGATCGCAGCAAGTATAACTTTGAAGCGATTGACACTACCAAAATCGTCTCTACACCTGAAGACTACCTAGAACCAGATACACCAACTATCCTGGTTTCCTTTGCACGTAGTGGTAATTCGCCTGAATCGGTAGCTAGCGTGGAATTAGCCAAAAAACTGGTCAAAAACTTGTATCAGATTGCCATTACCTGTGCTCCTGCAGGACAGTTAGCACAGGACCTCAAAGACGATTCGACCGGTCTAGTCCTGTTAATGCCTGAAAAATCGTTGGATCAAGGCTTTGCGATGACTGGCTCTTTTTCATGTATGAGTCTAGCTACTTTACTTGTCTTCGACCGACTGGCAGATGACCAAAAGCAGGGCATTATTGAGCAGATTGCCAAGATGGGCGAGAGCGTCATTGCGCGTGAGGATGAAATTCAAGCCATTGTTGATACAGACTTTGACCGCATTAGTTACATTGGTAGTGGCTGTTTTGGCGGTTTAGCTGAAGAAACGCGGTTAAAAATTTTGGAATTAACTGCCGGCGAAGTTGCTGCTTTGTTCGACACTTCAATGGGCTTGCGTCATGGCCCGAAATCATTCTTAAATCAAAAGACCATTGTCTTTGACTTCGTTTCCAATAATTCCTACACCAGACAGTATGATTTGGACATTTTAAATGAAATTAAGGATGACCAGATTGTACCGTTAGTAATGGCAGTAGGCCAAGAAAAAAGCGGCCAAAACTTTACTGGTAAGTCATTTATGTTTGCTGATCAAAAGCTCCTGCCAGATGCCTATTTGGCTCTACCGGACGTGATGTTTGGGCAGACCATTGCACTTTTGACGTCAATAAAAGTCGGCAATAAGCCAGACACGCCGTCCCCAACGGGTACTGTTAACCGCGTCGTTAAGGGCGTAACTATACACGAGTTTTAGAATAATAAGATAAATAAGCGCTAATAAAGAAGAGCCAACCAAACTATTGTTTTCCCGATTAATTGGGCCTGATTACAGGTTGACAAAGATTGGTTGGTACCTTATTATGAAGTTGTGAAAGCGTTTTATATAATATCTAGATTTCCTTAGAAGATATGGAGGAAGATATATGAATATTGTGGGTGCAAGAGTTGATGAGCGCTTGGTTCATGGCCAGGTAGCCAATCTTTGGACACCGAAGTTGCAGGTAGAACGAATTATCGTTCTTGATGAAGCTGCAGCTCAGGATGATATCCAAAAGAGTGGTCTGAGAATGGCTACACCAATGACAACTAGATTAAGTGTCTTACCAACAGAAGTTGCTGCTGATCATTTGAAGAATAATCGCTATGGTAAGCAGCGGGTGTTCATTGTTAGCAAGCGGCCAGAAAAATTTCTGGATTTGGTCAATGATGGTGTTGAGCTTGATACGATCAATGTTGGTAATATGTCAAAGGGAGACGACACTACCGAGTTGACCAAACAAGTTAATATCACGGCGGCTGACGCGAAAGTTTTTAAGCAGATTGCTGACCAAGGCGTGAAGCTAATTGCTCAGGTTAATCCGAGCGTTGATGCACACGACTTGATGAAGCTGATTGATGAAAAGATGAAGTAGGAGGAAGAAAATGGCTTGGTGGCAAATATTACTGCTTACTTTGTATGCGGGTTTAGAAATTCTCGATGAGTTACAAATATACTCATCATTAAACACTCCAGTGGGAGCCGGGCTAATCGCTGGCCTGATTATGGGTGATATGGGTACCGGTTTAGTGATTGGTGCCTCAATGCAGTTGATGGTTTTAGGTGTTGGTACCTTCGGTGGGGCTTCAAAAATTGATGCAACGACCGGGACGGTCTTGGCAACAGCCTTTTCAGTCAGTGTTAAGGGCATGAGTCCACAAACGGCAATCTCGTCAATTGCGGTCCCAGTTGCCGCAATTATGGTTGAATTAGATGTTTTGGCCAGGTTTGCCAATACTTACTTTTCACACCGGATTGATCACTTAATTGATCAAGACCACATTAATTACAAGGCGGTTGAACGCAATGTTCTCTATGGTGCCCTTCCTTGGTCACTATCACGTGCTATTCCAGTCTTTATCGCTTTAGCTTTTGGCCAAAAGTTAGTCCAAACGATTGCCAATGCGTTAAACGGTGACTTAATGTGGCTTGGCACTGGTCTAACAGTGGCTGGGGCAACCTTACCAGCTGTTGGTTTTGCAATTTTGCTGCGTTACTTACCTATCAAGAAACATGCAGCATACTTAATTCTTGGTTTTACGGTAACGACTCTGTTCTCAGTTCTATTTTCTGGCCTGCAAGCTTTGGGCGCTGGCGTCTCAGCTGTTAACAAGGGCTTTACAACTGCCTTTGTTGGTTTGCCAATGCTAGCAATCGCAATGATTGGACTTGCTTTAGCAATTCTACACTATAAGAGTATTATCGGTGGCAATGGTGGTACTGGCCAAAAGGTAGTAAGTCAAAATGTAAGTTCAGATGTTAATAATGAGGGAGAGATTACTGATGACGAACTCTAAACCAAAATATCAGTTGACAGATGATGACTTTAAACAAATTAACCGGAGGTCTCTGTTTGGTTACCAGTTAGGCTGGAACTATGAAAGAATGCAGAACAGTGGCTACCTGTACACAATTTTGCCACAATTGCGGAAAATCTATGGTGATGATACCCCTGAATTAAGAGAAATGATGAAGACGCATATGCAGTTCTTCAACACTTCCAACTTCTTCAACACGATTATCACGGGTATTGACCTTGCGGTTGAAGAGAATGAAGGAATTAAGGGTAAGGACACTGTTACCAGTGTTAAAGTTGGTTTGATGGGCTCCTTTGCCGCTATTGGCGACTCGATCTTTGCTTCCTTGATTCCAACTATCTTTGGTGCCTTAGCTGCTTCAATGGCCGCTCAAGGCAATCCGATTGGCGTTGTCATTTGGGTAGTTGCCTGCCTCTTGATCTGTGTGTTCCGGTGGCAACAATTGCACTTTGCCTATAAGCAAGGTGTGTCACTGGTTACGGATATGCGGGACCAATTAAATGCTTTAACAGACTCAGCTACAGTTATGGGTGTATTCATGGTCGGTGCTTTAGTAGCGACGATGGTTAATATTAAATTTGCCTGGGTACCACAAATCGGCAAGGTTTCGATGAATATCCAAAACAACTTAGATATGATTATTCCAAAACTGCTGCCAGCTTTAGTCGTGGCATTTGTTTATTGGCTACTAGGTAAGAAGGGAATGACCTCAACCAAGGCGATCTTAATTGTGTTAGTCCTCTGTGTCATTCTTGGCGGAACTGGCGTGATTGCCAAAATGTAGGCAGACAGTTTAATTATAGAAAGTATTCACATGGCAGAAAAAGAATTAATTTTAATTAGTCACGGAACAATGGCAGAAGGCTTAAAAGCCAGTGCTGAACTGATTATGGGTGAACAGGAGCATATTCGCACGGTTTGCTTATTACCTTCTGAAGGACCAGAAGATTTCAAAAAGAAATTTGAAGAGCAGACTGCAGGGATGAATCCTGAAGATCTAACGGTTTTTGCCGACCTGATGGGCGGAACGCCTGCCAATGTTGTAAGTCGAATGATTATGGACGGTCAAAAGATTCACCTGATTTCGGGCATGAATTTACCGCTGGTAATTGAATGGCTCAACAGTCAAATGAATGGCATGGAATCGGATTACCTTACCGCCGGTAAGGCCGGTATGGTTGATGTGACTGAAATGTTGGCTAAAATGTAAAAATATTTTTAACCAAAAAACCTAATTCTAGAAAATCCTAGAATTAGGTTTTTATTTTGACTTTTTCTTAGCAAAGCAGCTGGATTGTTTCAAGTGGTGCAAGGGGTTGATCTATTATGGCAATTCCATCTTTGACAATGATCGGAGCCTCTTCTCTGGTCACTTGACCACCCTTTTTCCTGATAATGGTTACCTTACTGCTAGGCAAAGCTTCCGCTAAGTGCCACCGAACTTGCTCATAATTATCTAAGCTAAAGTTGGCCAACCAGGCAACCTTACCATTGTCTTGAACGCGCAGCTTGACATTGGGCATTTCAACTAAGTAGTCAACGGGCTGAATAGTATCTAGCATTTGCTGCAAGAGTCCTTGCTTATAAGTAGTGAATTGCGATTCCCAGCCATGTTTGGGATCCTGATCCATTGGTAGGACAATGATATGCTGGTCGATGATGGCCATGACGTTACCCAAGTTTTCGTCAAGTGAACTATAGGCCCTGGACCAAACGGACACATCGCTATTTTCTTGGTAGTCCAACTGCAGATAGTTACCTGTGTGCTGGAGCATCGTAATTCGCGGATTTTCGACGTTGTCGACAGTGTGGCCATCCGCTTGTTCGAAGGCTTGGTAGGCAGTACGGTACTTGTGCCACTTTGCCTGTTTAATATGTAGCAAATCACCAAGCTTCCGATCTAAAAGAACATTGATGCTTTCACCGTCAAGTAAGACCATGTTGTTTTGAATTAGGTCACTTATTTGGTCATTGGTAAAATTACGCAGCAATTGTCCAGAAATAGCAATTACTTGATCGTGCAGTCTGGTTTTGGGCGTAACAGGCAGCACTTCTATGGCAAAACTGAAGGCCCCAAGCAGACTCGCCCAATTTTTTTCATGGGGAAGGAGTTCTTCGACGTCTTTACCCTGCTTAATGTGAATTTGGTAACTTGAATCCTGATCAACTAGAACTTTGATGCCGCGCAGGTGTTCAATTGACAACCGGCTTTGTAATAACTGATTGACAAATGGTTTGATCTCGGCGAGCATCTCGGCATAATGCCAGGAGTTGTTGATGCCGTTACCCATCATATCGAAAAGATTGAGTAAAATACCTTGTCCACCGACTAGAGCAGTTGTGATTACTTGAAACTTCGTAAAGGTCAGTGATTTGGCCAGGGGTGAGTACATATAGCTCTCTAATTCGGGATACAGTTCAGCTTGTTCACCCAAAAAGCTGGCGGTAATGTTGGTGTATTCCTCAAAATCACGGCCGTATTTTAGTGGAGCGACTTCATTGTATGCGGGTAAGTGGGGCCGGGCAACCTTGGGATGACCGGGTCCGGCCTGGGCTTTAAATAAGTTATTCCAATCGCGTCCTTCTAGTGCATGCCAATCAGGATAAGAAGTCATCTGGGCTAGGTCCGTTTCAGGACTGATTTGATGGACAGCTTGTTCAATCAAGTGTTCAGTTTCAATCATTTCCCTGCGTGCTTGATCGAGATAGACTTGGCGCTCAAGTGTCGGCTCGCCGGCTTGCAAGAGTTTTTGTACGAACTCAGTGCGCGTCTCTTTTTTAGCCAGTTTTTGGTTATAAAGGCTCATATGATAATCACAAAAGCACATTAATTTTAATGGTGTATGGTTGTAGTGGCGAAAGTCATCTTCAAGCCACAAGCGGCGAGGATGAAGGCTAGCATATTGAGCATACCTAGCAGTAATATACTTGCGCCACTGCGGATCTGCAGGACAAGCCATGTCCTGGGATTCACGGCCTTCAAGATCGACAAAGGTCTTAAAACCGATTGCTGGGTTGACGTGATAGCCCCGGTCGGAGTGCATGATCGTGGTCCAGGGATTAAGACTGGTACTTACTCCGATTTGCTTTAATCTGTGCTTGAGCGGCTTGATGGCATCGAGCCATACTTGTGTTTCTGCCGCAGTCAAATGGCTGTGATTTAATTCTTCACCATTAATAAAGAAGGCTACATCGTCGATCTGGCCCTTTTTGACAAAGTTCAGTAATTTTTGATCTTTTGCTGGTGTGTTAGTTCTTGGATCCAGCATGTACCTGAGTGTATAAGTAAATGTCATAAATTTGTCCTGCTATCTAGCTTTGATCTTTTTCAGTTCAATTTTAGCACAAAAATAGTTTATTTAACTTATAATTTATAGGTGCTAAATAAATAAAAATATAAAAAAGATAACATGATTAAAATCATTAAATAAACTTTGTCTTACTGAAAAAATCATCCAACTGGGTGGACAACATATTTGCATAAATTATTTACCCCGTGGTCAAAGTATAATATAATTTACTTGTAAAGCGCTTCCACAAATTTACAAAAAATCAGTAATTGGTATTTAGTTGAGGGGGACGTACCGATGGCTTACAATAATAATCAAAGTATTAAGAATAAAGGTGATGATAATAATCATCATACCTTTAATTATTTAAGTGCAGGGGTTGCTTCTGTTGCCATTGCTACTGGATTTGTGGGCATTTTGTCATGCCCGCCGCGGGTAGTCAGTGCAGCAGTGGTCTCAAGCCGCACTAGTATGCAAAAGAACAAAGCAGCTAAAGCTAAGGTTAATGTGGCAAAGCTGAAAGCAAAGAAAAAGATAAGTAGTTACGCGATGAAAAACAACCAAGAAGAACCCGTTAAGGTAGAGGATCAAGCTGATACCAAGCAGCCAATCGGCCTAAAGGATAGTGATGAAGCAGTACAGCAGTCCATTACTGATATTACTAAACAAGAGAAATACTTTGAAGTGAATTATGCTAACGGACAGGTGGCCCGTTTGTATGTCTTAAGTCCAAAAATGTTCCGTTATTATATTGATCCGGACAAAAAATATGAAGAGCATGAGCAATCAGAAGCAGGACTTAATGCTAAAATTCTGCAAGAAGATGGCTATGGCACCGCTGGTATGGCTAATACGACACTTGCTCAGACTGAAAAGGGCTGGAAACTGGCTACCGGTGTAATTGACATTAACTTTGATCAAACAGCCGGTACGATGAGTGTCAATAAAGGTGATCGGGTTATTTTACAAGAAACTGAACCGGTTAAGATTACTGCTAAGGCAACTACCCAGACCTTGAAGGACGATCAAGGTAGTAATTACTTTGGTGGTGGTACCCAGAACGGTAAATTTAGATTGACCGGAGAAGCGGTCAAAATTGTTAACACTAATAACTGGGTTGACCAGGGGGTTGCTTCGCCTAATCCGTTTTATTGGTCCTCTAAAGGGTATGGTGTATTGCGTTACACTTTCAAGGCAGGTAACTACGACTTTGATACTAGCGCAACTGGTACTATTGCTACTACGCATAATGAAAGTCGCTTTGATGCTATTTACTTCTTTGATGATTCTTCTTATGATTTGATTCATGATTACCAAGAGTTAACGGGTTTACCAGCGTTGACGCCGATATATGGTTTTTATGAAGCCCACTTAAATGCCTATAACCGTGATTATTGGGTTGAAGTTCCAGCTAATACAGCTGGTGCGATCAAATATCCTGATGGCAAGTATTATAAGGAATATCAGCCAGCTTCTTTGCCTGCGGATCTGAAGGATCGGGCAATTAGAGAGACCCTGAACGGTGAAAAAGGCGGTGTAGATTATCAATTCAGTGCCCGGGCAATGATTGACCAGTACCTAGACCATGACATGCCAATTGGCTGGTTCTTACCAAACGATGGCTATGGTGCGGGCTATGGTCAGACGGATTCTTTAGCAGGCAATTTGCAGAACCTAGCTGATTTTATCGACTATGCCAACTCAAAAGGAGTACAAGTTGGGCTGTGGACTCAGCAAAATCTTAAGCCAGTTGATCCGGCTAACCCAAAGCCAAGTGATCGTGACTTTGAAAAGGAAATTCAAGCCGGTGTTACTGCGCTAAAAACAGACGTTGCATGGGTAGGTAATGGCTATTCCTTTGGATTGAATGGTACCCAAACTGCAGCTAACATGATTAATAAAATCAAGGGTGATCTCTTGCGACCATTCATTATTACGTTAGATGGTTGGTCAGGAACGCAAAATACCGGTGCGGTTTGGACCGGAGATGAAACTGGTGGTCAATGGGAATATATTCGTTTCCAAATTCCTACCTATATTGGTTCGGGTCTGTCAGGACAGCCGAATTCGGCTTCTGATATGGACGGTATTTTTGGTGGCAAGAACCCGGTTATTAATGCGCGGGATTACCAATGGAAAGCCTTTACCCCGATCCAATTAAACATGGATGGCTGGGGCTATAACCCGAAGAACCCGTTTGCTTTTGATGAGCATACGACGAATATTAACCGGGCCTACTTAAAGCAAAAATCAATGCTGCTACCGTATATTTACAGTATGGCCGCTGATGCGACTTTTGCTGGTAAGCCGATGGTGCGAGCAATGTTCTTGGACTATCCAGATTATCCTGAAGCATATACAGACTTAGTTAAGTACCAATACATGTGGGGTGATAACTTCTTGATTGCTCCAATTTATCAAAATACTGCAAGTGATAGTGCCGGAAATGATATTCGGAATGGAATTTATTTACCAGATAAAAACCAAATTTGGGTTGATTACTACACTGGTAAAGAATATCAGGGTGGTCAAGTACTTGATAATTTTGCGGCGCCATTATGGAAACTACCTGTCTTTGTTAAAGCAGGAGCGATTATTCCAGTAGCAGATGCAACTAATACGCCTAAAGAATATCTGGCACTGCAAAATCAGCGCCGCTTTGAACTATATCCTAATGGTACCAGTAGCTTTAAAGTCTACGAAGATGATGGTATTTCAGCTCAGTACAAGGCCGGAAAATATGCTCAAACGCTAGTTAAGAGTGAACTTCAGGGTTCAAACTTGACGATCAGTGTTGCTCCGACCCAGGGGACATATACGGGCATTGATACTAATAGAACGACTGAATTTGATGTTAGGACTAAGGCAGCCCCATCCTCAATTAAGGTTAAAGTTGGCTCACAGGACGTTGAATTACGGCAAGCAACCGATCTGACGGATTTCCAGAATTCTACTAATGTGTATTTGCTAGATCAAAATTACCTGACCAACTCCTACTTAAAAGACCTGGGTAGTGGTCTTGAGCAGACTTTTTTGCGGATCAAGCTGGACAATACCGATGTTAGTCAAAATGGTATTACCGTCACTATTACAGGCGTTGACGAAACGGCTAATCCAGTGAATCAGATTCCGCCTGAAAGCACGGCAGTTGCTGTACCAACTGACTTGATCCAGGATACTGCTAAGACTACGTCATCTGCGATTGCGGTATCGTGGCAGCCAGTTGATGGTAGTCAAAGTTACAATCTTAAGGTAGATGGCGTTCTGCATGCCAATATTAAAGATCCGCAATTTGTTTTGACTGATCTTAAACCGGCAACTACGCATACGTTCCAAGTTCAGGCGGTAACAGCAACTGCTACATCTCCATGGAGTGAAGAAAAAACCTTTAAATCAAATGATGATGTGTTTAAGAATGCGGTTAAAATTAACTACGATGACACCGTTTCTAATATTACCGGCACTAGTATCTGGCAAGCTGCGCAACCGGTTAAATATCTTTTTGATCACGACCTAAGTACGGTTGCCCACTCGAACTGGTTTTCTTCGGAGCCTAAGCAGTCTGCCACACCAATGACAATTACTACACACTTAGATGGAATTACAGATTTAGATCGTTTTGTCTATGTTCCTCGTTCCGATGGTGGAAATGGCACAATTACAGCCATGAATATTCAGACGAGTGTGGATGGTATTCACTGGCTGGATGCAGGTAGTGCAGCTAATTGGCCTAGAAACGGCGAAAGTAAGGAAATCAAGTTTGCACCAGGGACCAAGGCATACTGGGTGAGATTTACAATTCCGGAAAACGGATCGTTCAACCAGTTTGTTTCGGGACAAGAGTTTTTGCTTTATCAAAAAGATGGAACTAAGCCGGTTCTTCCCGGTGATATCAATGACGATGGTGTCATTGATGAAAATGATGTAACGTCGTTACGTAACTACGCGGGTGAGACTCGTGGCAAGGACAATGATTTTACTGGTTATGTGGAAAAAGGTGATATTAACCAGAACGGTATGATTGATGCCTTTGATATTAACTATGTGATGACTCGCCTGGGCAATCCACCAGCAAGTTTTGGCGAAAGTGGTCAAGTTATTCCTTCAGGTAAATTAACAATTGCTACCGATAAGACGTCCTACAATGAGGGCGATATAATCACGGTAACAGTTAGTGGTAGTAACCTGAAAAATGTTAATGCATTGTCAGCCAGAATACCGTATAACGCTGAAGAACTCTCATTTGAAGGTGTTCAAAATGGTAGCTTAACAGGCAATATGGTTAGCTTTGCAAAGGATAAGACCCATTCGGATGGCAGCCACGATGTCTTTGTTATTTATAGCAATGAGGGTGAGGCCCCACGTCTAACTGGGTATGGCACTGTTGCTGTAATCAAGTTCAAGGCCTTGAAGCCACTCAATGGGAAGACAGTTGCCCTATCGTTGGTGGACCAAATGCTAGTCAACCAACAAGCAAAGGAACTTGAACCAGAAGATACGAATCCAATCACGGTTAAAGTGAAGGTTAATAATTCTACTGATAGTGGTTCTAACACGCCGGGCGGAGGAACTAATACGCCGGGCGGAGGCTCTAATCCGGGTAGCAATACTACTCCAGGGAACACTACCAATAATACATCAGGTGATACTGGCCAGGTTAACCCTGGTGACAAGAATCAGCAGCAACCAAAACAAAAGTCTACCCAAGTTTTGAAGCACAATGCATACTTGTATGACAAAGATGGTAAAAAAACGGACGAAACAATGCTGAAAGCTGGGTCAACAATTGTCACTTTTGGGACTAAGATTATTAATAGCAGGAAGTATTATGATTTGGGCAATGAACTTTATCTGGCTGCTGGTAATGTTGATGGTACAGAACGGCAACTGCGTCGCAATTCATTTATCTATAACAAACGGGGGCAGCGCGTTGGCAGAAAGGTTTTACGCCGCAAAAAGAAGTTGGTGACATACGGTAGTGCGATTTCGATCAAAAATAAGCAGTACTACATGATTGGTAAAAATAAATTAGTCAAAAAAGTAAACTTTTACAAATAGACAATAAGTTCAGAGAATTAAGAGCGGTGGAAGAAATTCCGCCGCTTTTGGTCGAACAATTACAAACATTTTTGAAAATCGCGCTAACTATGAAAATGTTTACTAAAAGCCCTTATGACCTTTGAAATGCGGTTTCATGAGTATATAATGGGGTTGTGCGATTAATGTAAAGATCAAAGGAGATTTTATAATGAGAACAATTTCTGCCAAAGTTGCAAAACACATGGAAAATTTGTCGACTAAAGACGGAATCATCAGTGCCCTAGCGATTGATCAGCGTGGATCACTGAAGACTATGCTTGCAGATGCAGCTAATAAACCAGCAGATGAAACTACTATTGTTGATTTCAAGAAGGCCGTTTCAAGCGAATTAACCCCCTACGCCTCATCGATACTGACTGATCCAGAATATGGTCTGCCAGCCACTAAGGTTAGAGACAAGAACTGTGGTTTGTTACTTTCTTATGAAAAGACGGGCTATGATGTAACTGAACCTGGTCGGATGCCTGACCTTATTGCCGACCAGTCAGGTCTGCGGATTAAAAATGAGGATGGCGATGCGATTAAGTTTTTGGTCTACTATGACCCAGATGAAGATCAGGCGATTAATGACAAAAAGCAAGCATTCGTTGAAAGAGTTGGTGCTGAAGCCAAAGCAAATGACCTGCCATTGTTTTTGGAAGTTTTGACTTATGATGCACAAATTGCTGATGCCAAGAGCGAAGAATTTGCTAAAGTTAAGGCCAACAAGGTTTTACAAACGATGAAGGAATTTTCTCAACCGCAATATGGAGTTACCGTCTTAAAGGTGGAAGTGCCCTTTAACCTGAGCTATGTGGAAGGTTTCAATGGTACCAATAACGTTGTTTATACTCAAGCTGAAGCTAAAGAGCTTTTAAAAAAGCAATCAGCAGCAACTGATTTGCCTTATATCTTTTTATCAGCAGGGGTAACGAGCGCAGAATTTATCGCTGAGATCAAGCTGGCTGAGGAAGTTGGAGCTGACTTCAATGGGGTCCTTTGTGGTCGTGCTACTTGGAAGCCAGCAATTAAACCGTTTGCTGCTGAGAGTGAAGCAGCTGGTCGCAAGTGGCTAGCAACCCAGGGTAAGGAAAACATTGAGAATCTCAATGCAGCACTTAAAGGCGCAAAATCATGGCGTGAAAAGTTGAAGGTTCAATAAATTTTTTTAAAAAGGCTTTCTATCAGCTGATAGAAAGCCTTTTTACTTGTGTTTGTAAAAGTCAGACCGCACAGAATAGGCGTCACAAAAGATGCGGGTCATAATCTGCAAGGGTAAACGTGATCGAACTTCATACTCAGGAAAATAATTGGTCTTGGATTGGTAGCCAATAAAGGTAAGGGTGGAAAAGGGGATAATGCCGGCAGAAGAATTAGTGGTAAAGGTTAAAATCGGAATATCGTTTTTTTCCAGTATTTTAGCTGCAGCAACTAATTCCTCAGTTTCACCGTTGAGTGTAATGAAAATTGCCAAGGCGTCTGGCTTAATCTTTCTGGCAATAGTTTTGATGATGTTAGGGTCAGAGTGAAACTCACAATACTTGCCGGTTAACTGTAATTTGACCATTATTTCACTGGCAATTGATTCTGACAGACCGCGCGCAAAGACGTAAACAATTTTGGCTTGTTTCGTTAGCGAAATGCTATCTTCAATAGTGCTGTAGCTCAAATTGTGTAATGTGTTATTCATCTCAATTTCGTTTTTGGTAATAACACTGCGAATTTTGTCATCGGCATCATTTAAAACGCTAAAGGTTGAATTAGCTTTACTCTTAAGCTTCAGGGCTTCGCGGTACGAAGTATAGCCGCTGTAGCCCATTTTTTGCATTGTGCGGACAATTGTGGCGGTCGAAACACTGGCAAATTGGCTTAGTTTGACAATTGACATATTGGCAATCTTGTTAGGATTGTTCTCAACGATATTCCACAGATGCAATTCGGTTGAGCTAAGTTCTTTAGTTGGCATTCAAATACTTCCTTTTAGAAAAAGTTTTCCATTATTAACGTAAACGCTCTCATTTAAGAAAATCGTTACACCTTATTATCTTTATAATAGGTTAAAAGGCAAGAAAAGGAGAAAAAAGCTTTGATTTATACAGTAACCTTAAATCCTGCAATTGATTTAGTAATTGTAACAAAAAAGCTGGAACCAAGGGTTGTTAATCGAACGGAAAGTTCAGAATTACAACCCAACGGTAAAGGCGTCAATGTTTCATTTATCTTAAAGAAACTGGGGATTGAAAGTGTCGCCACCGGAATAGGCGGGGGTTTTACCCTAGACTACATTACGGCTGGTCTTGAACAAAAGAAAATTCAAACAAACTTTTTTAAAGTTGATGAACCAAGTAGGGTAAATGTCTTTACCAATGTGCTTGACCAAGATACGGAGTACAAGGAAGTCAATCCGGGTCCAAAGATTGGCCAAAAACCGCAGGAGCAATTTTTGGCCTACTTGACGGCAACCTTGAAAGAAGACGATGTTGTGGTGGTTTCAGGTAGCTTTTCAAGTGGAATTAAGCCCGCTATTTTGACTAAAATAGCGCAAATCAGCCATGACCAAAGGGCTAAGTTGGTGATTGATAGTAGTTATCTGGAAGTAATGGATACATTACCTTATCACCCGTTTTTAATTAAGCCAAATGATGCTGAATTGGCTTCTTTCTTTAAGTTCAAAGGAAAGCTGACAAAAGCCAAGACGGTTGAACTAGCTGAGCGGTTAGTTGAAGCTGGTTGTAGTAATGTTTTAGTTTCTTTAGGAGCGCAGGGGGCCGCCTTAGTCAATCGCAACCAAGTCCTCTTTGCCAATGCACCAAAGATTAAGGTGGTCAATTCGGCGTGCGCGGGTGACACAATGTTGGGTACTTTTATTGCCTTTTTAGAAAAGAAAAAACCAGTTGAAGAAGCGCTCAAGGTTGCAGTTGCCGCAGGAAGCGACACCGCTAGCCGAGTGGGTTTGACTGATTTTGAATTAGACGTCTTACTAACACAAGTGATGATTAAAGAAGGGAAAAGATAAAATGGCAAAATTTGATTTGGTGGGTGCAACTGGTTGTGCAACCGGTGTGGCCCACACCTTTATGGCCGAAGAGGCCTTAGAGAAAGCAGCAGAAAAACTGGGCTATACGATTAAGATTGAGACGCATGGTCAAACCGGGGTTGAGCATAACTTGTCGGATGAAGAGATTAGAGCTGCCAAGGCAGTAATCGTTGCTTCAGATATTGATGTTGATGCAGACCGCTTTGCGGGTAAACGTCTGGTGGTTGTTCCGGTTGCCCGCGGCTTAAAGGAGCCGGAAAAGTTGATTAAGCAGGCATTGGAAGCACCTGTTTATAAGGAGGGCCAGACGGCTGCGCATTCAGCGTCAGGAGCTGTAGGTGATGCCAGCATTGCTAACAAGATCTACACGTCGTTGATGAATGGGATCTCTCATATGTTACCGTTTGTGGTTGCTGGTGGTGTGCTTGTTGCCATTTCCTTCTTCTGGGGAATTAACTCTGCCAAGCCTACGAGTCCAGAGTATAATGAATTTGCGGCGATGTTAAACCAGATTGGTAGTGGAACCATGAATCTAATGGCCCCAGTCTTGGGTGCTTATATTGCAGAAGCTCTAGCCCAAAGGACGGGCTTTGTCGTTGGATTGGCTGCCGGGTTTATTACCTTCAATGGCGGTGGTGGCTTCTTAGGTGCGATTATTGCTGGTTACTTGGCTGTGATTGTGGTCTGGGGTTTGCAAAGACTGTTTAAGGGACTCCCTGATGACAAGTTTAGAGGGTTAAAGTCGATCTTCCTGTTTCCTGTCTTAGGTGTCTTCATTGCCGGTACCATCATGTTCCTGTTGAACACACCGATCAAGGCCATTAATGTTGGCCTAATGTCTTGGTTGAAGAGCTTTGAGACTACCAACCCAATTTTGCTGGGCATTATTGTTGGTGTAATGTGTGCTTCAGACTTTGGTGGTCCAATTAACAAGGCTGCCTATGCCACCGGTACGTTCTTGCTAGCACAGGGCAATTTCTACTTCATGGCTGGTGTTTCGGCTGCCTGTATTGCCCCACCTCTAGCTACGGGATTTGCCGTCTTGTTTAATCCTAAGGCATACTCTAAGAGTGAAAAGGCAGCAGGTTACGTTAACTTTTTGCTCGGTTCTACTCACATTACTGAAGGTGCAATTCCATTTGCAGCCAAGCACCCGTTATGGAACATCCCAGCCTTCATGATTGGTTCAGCAGTTGCCTCGGTCTTAACTTATCTCAGCCGAATTACAGTTCCAGCTCCTCACGGCGGGTTTATCGTTTTACCACTAGTTAATAAGCCGGTCTTATGGTTCTTGTGGATTGTTGTAGGTGCACTTGTTTCTGGTGTTTTACTTGCCCTAATTGCTGGTCGCTTTGCTAAAAAAGATCAAGTGGCAGCAGCTGCAACAGTCAGTGTTAATCCCGCTAATGGGCCAGTGTCAGTTAACGAAGAAGGTAGTTCTTATCGGCCTGGCAGTATCCTTGCCTTGAACAATATTAAACTGGACGTTGACGTTGCTAATCGTGACGAAGCTCTCAAGTATTTAGCGGATCTGGCAGTTAAAAATAACTTAGCTGGCGCTAGTGATCTGGTTTTGTCGGCTTACCTAAAGCGCGAAAAAGAAAATTCAACTGGAATGACTGATGGCTTTGCCATTCCGCACGCTCAATCGTCAACGATTACTAACTCGGCCATGCTGGTTTTGAAACTTAAACAGCCGATTGACTGGCAGTCTCTTGACGGACAAAAGATTGACACCGTAATCTCGTTCCTCATTCCGCAAGTTGACAGTAGCGAGCACTTGAAGTACCTTTCTAATACTGCCAAGTTGTTAACCCATGCGGACTTCATTGCCAAGTTGAAGGCTGCTGATACGCCGCAGAAAATTATGACGCTTTTTACTGAACAATAATATCTGCAAAAAAATATTCTCCAACATGATCAAAAGGCCTCAAAGCAAGTATGCTTTGAGGCCTTTGGTTGTATTTAGGGTGAAATTTCATTTATGGTATGGTAGTAAGAGTTGCTCATTTTCAATTATCAAGCTTGACCGGTATTTTTTAGCTTGGTCAGAATCGCGGACTTGCTGCCAAAGAAGGGATGCTACTTTAAGGGGAGCTGTATACTGTTTGCTGATTGGATCTTGGCGAAAATCGCGGACAAAGTTGTTCCATTGGTAAGTGGTTTCTTCTCTATTTGGCGGTGAATCCTGGCCGTAAGCTGCAATAATATCACGGACTGTTGCTTTAGTGTCGTGCTCTTCTTCAATTTCACGTAATTTACTAGCCATGGTCTTGCGAAACGAAAATTTAGTTACACCATAGTAGTCGGCAAAGAACTGGCGCGCTTCTTGGTTAAAGCAAAAGTCGGATGCTAAAACTGGAGTATCTGGTGTAATATCAGCAGTCTTTAAGCCGCTTTTTCGCCGGTTTGTGCGTTTGCCCTTGATTTGACCAGCAGGTGTGCCGGCTAAGAAGAGGCTAATATATCCTAACTCATACTTGGTTCCGTAGGTTGGCAGCTGCTATTTGCGACAAATTGCCACTAATTCGGTCTTGTACCAGTAATATTGTTGAAACTCATGCACGCTTAATTGACGTGAGAATTGTGGTCTGGCCATTTAATTAATGATTCTCCTATTAAGTATTAAGAGCTGAGTAACTTGATTATTACATTATGAGCACTTAAAGTGATAACTTGTAAGATGGTGCAAATATTTTTCGCGTCGGGGCGGTTTTGACATGGTGATGCCTCCAAAGTGGAGCCAATGACGATCTTTCATTCCTAACTGTTTTAGTGTTTGATTGATAAAGATACGCTTGATTGCACTACCATTAAAAAGTCTAAGATAAAATTTGGGAGCGGTGGAGGTGGTTAGCACATAAGTGTGTTTGATGTTGGTCAGTTCACCATGAAGACCAAACGCAGAAGTAGTGTAGCCTTCGCCTGGCTTCATTACCTTGTCAATAAAGCCCTTCAGCATGCCTGGAATGCTGTTCCACCACAAGGGAGTAATAAAAATCACGGTAGTAGCACTTTGCAAAAGCTGGAGGTACTTTTTGACCAGTGGATCATGGGTGCCGCCGCTGTGAAACAGGCGCAATTCTTCCTTGTCATAGACTGGATTGAAGTGGTCTGCGTATAAGTCGATCACCTGATATTGCTGGTTTTGTTTTTGTAAATTTGTTTTGACCGCAGTCAAAACAGCGTGATTAAAACTTTTTTCGTAAGGATGGCAGTAGATTATTAAAGTGTTCATTTTATTTCCTTCATTATTTGAGTTAGGGTCATTTGCACCAATTGGTGATCATAGGTGGTTACCTGGTTTTTAATTAAGAAGCAGTAGCCCTGGATAAATGACCAGATTTGAATTAAGAAGCTATGGTTACTGATGCCTGACTTGTAATCTACCTGCTTGATCAATTGGTTGACTTTGGCTAAAAAAGGGTAAGTAGGATTAGGCTTCTTCAGTGAAGCGACTGCCTCATCATTAAAAAATAGGAATTCCATAATATTAGGATGTTCTTGCACTTGTTCAACAAAATAATCGGCAATAACTAAAAGTTGTTCTTCGGCCGAATTATTGCTAGAAGGTAAGTGACCAATAAACTCCTGTGATAATTTTGCGGTCGCCTTTTGAAAAAACTCCTCTTTACTGGCAAAGTGCTGGTAAAATGCCCCCGTAGTTAGACCAATGTCTTTGGTTAATTTACGCAGGGATAGGTTGTGATAGCCCTGTTGATCAATTACGGTAATTGCCTTTTGAATAAGTTGTTGTTCAGTTGTATCCGTGATAGTTCCTCCTTCAGATAACGGTGTTATCTGAAAACTATGATAACACTGTTATCTGAAAAGTCAAAATTTACGTAAATAAAAAGCTCCCTCATGGAGGAAGCGGAAGGCAACTAGTTAATCGGCGATTTTTTGGGCCTGGTCCATGGCTGCCAGGATAGAAGGATTTTTAGAATGGCAATCCTTAATCATTTGCCAATCCTGTTCGTTCAATTCAACTTGATATTTAGTCATTTTGCTCATCCTTTCTAAAAAACTTAGTTTTACTATAGCACTTTTTGCTCCCGATTTGCGAAAAAAGCCGAGTCATACTTTATTGTTGCTAGATTATCATGCACCAACAAACTATGAACTAATACTAATATTACAAAAAGACTTGCCAAAAAGCCAATAAGCAATTAAAATGAATGAAAACGATATATTACAATTATGTCAATTATTTTAGATTAAGTAATTTATTCTTAAAGCTTGAGTGATCTTACTGTAATTTTAAGAATGTAGTATATAGATAATCAAGTTAAAGGATAGTTTTTCTATCTTTAGTTTGATCAAATTCAGGTTTTTTATTTAAGGAGATAATCTTTTGAAGGTAAAATCCATTTTAGGGAAAGCGGCAATAGCAGCAGTCTCTGCATCAGGGATTGCGGTTGTTAACAACGCCCAAACGAGCAAAGTTCAAGCGGCCACAGTTAAAAGCGACCATAAGGCAAGCAAGAAGCATGCCAAAATAGTTAAAAATGATACAGCTGTGGTAACTGTTAACTACGTTGACGGTAACGGTATTCGGGTTTGGGATAGTTACAAGCAAACTAAAGCTACCGGGCAAGTTTTACCAAGTAATTCTTCTTGGAAAGTTATCAAAACCGCTTACGATAAAAAAGGTCAAAAGTGGTATGATTTAGGTAAAAATCAATGGGTAAGAGCTGAGTATGTTAACAAAGGTTATTACCCAGCTAATGAAGCCCCTGCTCCAGCAGTGACAACTAGTGAATATGCCACAGAAGATAATGGTGCTAATGGTAACTATACTATTAGTAACCAAACTTATAGTTCAACCTCTGTTTCTGTTCCGGCTACTTCAGGTTCAGAGTCAAGTGCAAAGGATTGGATTGCTAATCGTGAATCGGGTGGCTCATACAGTGCGCAAAATGGCCAGTACATCGGAAAATATCAGCTTACAGCCTCTTACCTAAACGGCGATTATTCTGCTGCGAACCAAGAACGGGTAGCTGATAGCTATGTAAAGGGTCGTTACGGTTCGTGGACAGCCGCTAAACAATTTTGGGAAGCAAATGGTTGGTACTAATTACGAGTTGCTAACTAAAGAGTAAATTACATTTTAAGCTTAATAAATAAAGAAGACATTAGAACTTAGCTAATGTCTTCTTTTTGTTTTTTTAACTAGTGGTCGATTGCGTAGGTGAATTTATCACTGCGCAAAATTTGTTGAGCAAGATATAAAGGAGAATTGTTTTCATCATAAACAAAATCCTTAATCTGCATTAGCGGATCCTCCTCATCTACGTTTAGTAAAACAGATTCCTCTCTAGTGGCAAAAGCTATTTTGAAAGTTTTTTTACCAGAGCCGGGAATGATGCCGTAGTTAGTTTTTAGTAGCTTATGAAAAGAAAGATTCAGGTCTGCAGTTTTAAGACCGGAGAACTTAAGCGGCAGCCACAGCCATTCAACACAGAAGGGGACATCATCTAAATAGCGGAGCCGGCTTATTTCCAACAGTTGTTGCCCGTCTTTGAGCTGGAAAAATTTGTTTTGCTCAGCATTACCCAAAATTTCTTGTGTGTCGATTAGTCTGGTGGATATTTTTTTACCAGTTCGGTTAATGCTTTCGGTCAAACTGAAAAATTTACGGCTAGGGGTCTTCAATTCATTTCGCTGGTCTGAGACGTAAGTCCCTTTTCCAGGTAATTTAATTAAAATATTTTGCTCAGTTAACACTTTCAAGGCTTTACGGACAGTCGTTCGACTGACCGCAAATTCTTTTTGTAGTTCCAATTCGGATGGAATACTTTGGCCTTCAAGGTATTTGTGATTATTAATGCGTTCTTTAATAATATCAGACAAACGAACATAAAGCGGTGTATGATTTTCTGACTTTTTCAGCATGGCTTCCCCTGTAAGATGACTAATTTATCATAATTATAGCAAAAATTTAAACCAAGAGCACAGCAGTTATTTTATAAAATAATACATGTATTCAAAAATAAAGCTTTACTTTCTGTGGTAAACGCTTTATCATTGCCATAAAAAGATACCTGTATTATTTTTGGAGGGTGTATGGAGATACAAGAAGAAGTCAAAAAAGTTGTCAAAAAGGCTATCACTAAGATGAAACGTCAAGGAGGAATTAGACAAGTTATTTGGGTAGGTGCAGGTGGCTCTTTTGGCGGTTTTTATGGTGCTAATTATTTCCTTGAGCAAGAATCTACTAAGTTATTCACTAGTATGTGTACTAGCGGTGAGTTTGTTTATGCGGCGCCGCGAAATTTAGATGAAAACACGCTCGTTGTTCTATGTTCAATGAGAGGTACCCGAGAAACGGTTATTTCTGCAAAAATAGCTAAAGAACGGGGAGCAAGCACAATTGCCTTATATGTTGATGAATCAGCTTTAATTAAAATTAGCGATTACCACATTAAATATGAAAGTTTGGCTCTTGATGAAAGTCGGATAGAAAGAGTAAATGGGAGTATTGGCTTATGCATTGCGATGAATTTGCTTAATGAAGTTGAAGGCTATGCAAATTATGATTTGGCGATGAAAACTTTTGCTCTGCTTGATGCCACTTATCGCAGGGCGGTTAAGTATACCACTCCACTGGCAAAAGAATGGGCTGAACTTAATCAAACTGAAAAGACCATTTACGTGCTTGCTAGTGGTCCAGCTTGGGGTGCGGCGTATGTTTTTTCAATTTGCAACTTAGAGGAGATGTTGCAACTTAATTCACCAACAATTCACAGTTATGAATATTTTAATGGACCATTTGAAGTAACTGATAAAGGTAAATCCATTTTTCAATTACTAGCAACAGGAAAAACTCGGCCCGAAGATGAGCGCGCACTCAGGTTTGAGCAGAGATTCGGAGGAAAAAAACTGTATGCCTTGGATGGCAAAGAAATTGGGCTAGACGACCTCAGACCGGAAGTTTCGCCATATTTTAATCACTCGCTTTTTTCTTCGATTCTAAATAATGTCTACATGAGACAACTGTCATCTGCAACAAGTCAAAGCTACGAAACTAGGAGATACATGTGGAAAGAGGAGTACTTATAAAGTGAATATGCACGATTATTCGCTTGTAAAGAAAACCTTTACATTTTCTGCTTAAAACTTTATGATAAATATAGACGTCTTAATACATTTTAATTATTCCATTGCAGTGGATTAGCGTTACTTCCGATTAGGGGTGGTATTAGTGAAAATAATTCTGGTTAGTCACGGCAAACTTGCTAAGGGTATGAAAGATACTGTTGAAATGATTGCTGGTAAACAAGACAATCTGGAAGCATATGAGGCATATGAGCATGGTACAAGTGATGAACGTTTTATTGCCCAAGTTAAAAAGTCTATTTATGCGAATAGAGGCAACGATGTCATTATTGTGACCGACTTGCTGGGTGGGTCGGTTAACAACGAAATGGTGCGACTATTGGAAGGTCGCGAAAACCTTTTTCTCATGACCGGAATGAATTTGCCGCTTATTATGACCTTAATCACTACAGTGAATGAAACCTTTAACGAGGAAACAATTTTATCTGCTATTGGAGAAGGAAAGCAGGGTGTTTTATTTGTCAACAAGTTAATGAATGAGAAAGATGAAGGAGATTTATTATGATAAAAGTAATTAGGGTGGATCATCGATTATTGCATGGACAAGTGATCTTTTCCTGGACTAAGTTTGCAAGCATTGAGCGCGTAATTGTGATTGATACAGCCACTGCTAAAGATGATTTCAAAAAAATGTCTTTGAAACTGGCTAAGCCCGAGGACGTGCGGCTGAATGTCTTTAGTGTTGATGCGGCAATTGAAAAAATTGAGCAAATTAAAGCGCTGAAAGATAATATTATGTTGATTTTTGAAAATATCAATGAACTATTTAAATTTATCGAGGCTTATGGTCCGGTTGAAGAAATTAATTATGGCTTAGTTCCAGCTAAGCCTGATGCCAAACGCTTTAGCAATGCAATCTACCTAACAGCCGAGGAAGTTGCACTGACTAAAAAAATGTGCGCTGAAGGTATTAAAATTTCCATGCAGCAAGTTCCGTCAGCTAATAAAGAACTTCTAAACAATGTGATTTAGAAAGAGAGGAATTTGAAATGTTTTGGAAAGCTTTAATTGTTGGGTTGATTGGTGTTTTTGCCATGTTCGACTCGAGGCTGTTAGGACGTGAAAATTTTGAACAGCCGTTAATTGTTAGTACCCTAGTGGGCTTAGCTTTAGGTGATCTTTCGAAGGGCTTGCTGGTTGGAGCTACGCTTGAACTGGTGTCGTTGGGAATAGTTCAGGTTGGAGCGGCGGTTCCACCAGATATGGTTTTAGGCTCAGTCGTAGCTTCAGCCTTTGCTATTTTGTCACATACGACTGCGCAGGCGGCTTTAACAGTTGCATTACCGGTAGCTGTCTTGGGACAGTTAGTGGCAATCGTTGTGCGGATGCTATTTTCATCATTTAACCAGTTGGCAGATCGAGCGATCGATGCGGGAAAATTCAGGAAGGCACGCAGTTACCACATAGTTTATGGGCCGGTGCTTTACGGCTTACTCTACTTTGTACCGGTATTTTTGGCAATCTATTTGGGGACAGATATTGTCAGCGGTTTTGTGCGAATGATTCCAGCATGGCTAACGAATGGTTTGACACTTGCCAGTAAAATCTTGCCAGCTTATGGTTTTGCACTTTTGATGTCGACAATGATTGACAAGAAAAATGCAGTATATCTCTTCTTGGGATTCTTCATTGCAGCTTACGGCAAGATGTCAGTTATCAGTGTTGCAATTTTTGCGGTAATCTTAGCAATTATTTTGAATAAGTTTATGGGCAACGAAAATAGTGCGGCTGCACCTGCGTCAAATAGTAATGATCTAGATGATTTAGAAGAATTATAGGAGAGGAATTATGGCTGAGCAAAAACATACTAGTAAAAAATTACGTCATAAATTTTGGCAATTCTTCTGGAGGTCATGGGCGATTCAAAGTTCATGGAATTATGAACGCCAGATGGACATGGGCTTTATGTATGGGATGGCGCCAACTATTGATGAAATTTATGGTGAAAAACCTGATACAGCAGAAAAATTACAGCAGAAAAAAGAAGCTTACCATCGGCATATGGCCTTCTTTAACTGTACGCCCCAATTAACGTCCTTTGTTCTAGGCCTGTCTTCGGCAATGGAAGAAGAGTATGCGGATAATCCCAGCACCTTTGATCCAGACTCGATTAATGGTGTGAAAACGTCTTTAATGGGACCACTCTCAGGAATTGGTGATTCCTTTTTCCAAGGAACGATTAAAATTATTGCCTTTGGCTTGGGAATTAATATGGCTCAACAAGGTAACATTTTTGGTCCGATTTTGGCAATGATTATTTCAATCATTCCATCAGTAATTGTTACCTACTGGGGTGGTAAATGGGGTTACCTGCAAGGTAAGAAGAATATTCAAAGACTAATCAGTAATGGCACCATTAATCGAATTATGTCCTTGATGAATGTGATTGGTTTGATGGTAATTGGTTCCATGATAGCGACTATGATCGGAATTACCACACCGATTAAGTTTGGTAAAACTTTTGTGCTACAAACCACCTTGGATACAATTGTTCCTCAGATGTTATCTTTAGGCTTTACCCTAGGCATGTTTTATCTGATTAAAAAGAAAGTAAATACGGCCTGGATCATGGCAATTTGCATTTTTGGCGGTATTTTACTCAGTGTTTTAGGTATTTTTAATTAAATTATAGGAGAGATTAATTATTATGGATTTCGAAAAAGTAAAAACGATTGTCAGCGATATTAAGCAAAAACAACCCAAAATTGACCGGGTAATGTTTGTGGGGTGTGGGGCTTCAATGGCTGATTTATACCCAGGGTATTATTTTATTTCCCACGAAAGTACCAAACTCTTGTCATCCATTCAAACTGCTAATGAGTTTAACTATAATACGCCAAAGGGTGTTGGCGATCGGACAATTGTTATTACAGCTTCATTGGGAGGGTCTACTCCGGAATCGGTTGAAGCAACCAAGAAGGCTAAGAAACTTGGAGCACATGTAATTACCCTATCAATGACCGCAGCATCGCCGATTATTAAGGCGACAGAATATAAGTTGGTTCATGGTTTCCAAGAAAACTATGCTGCTAAGACAGAAAAGATGTCTTATTGTTTAGCACTTGCGATGCAAATCATGGCAGACTTTGAGGGCTACAAATTCTACGATGAAGCAATGACTGCATTTGCAGGTATGCCGGCTTTAATTGAAAAAGCAGTTAAAGCAGTGGGACCGTCTGCTCAAGAATTTGGCGAAAAATATAAAGATGAACAGAAAATTTTTGTATTAAGCAGTGGAGCCTCGCTCGGCGTCGCATATTCAACTGCATCCTTCTTATTGATGGAAATGCAGTGGGTTACTGCTCCAACAGTTCACTCCGGTGAGTATTTCCACGGTCCATTTGAACTAACAGTTGAAGATGCACCATATTTACTATTTATGAATGATGGCAGTACGCGGCAGTTAGACGCGAGAGCCTTAACTTTCATGCAGAGATTTGATGCTAAGATCACCAATATTGATGCCAAAGATTATGGCTTAGGTGAAGTTGCAAGTGCTAATGTGATTGATTACTTCAACCCAATGATCCATACGGGGGTAATGCGGGTTTATGCTGAAGAATTAGCGAAGGCTAGGAAACACCCGTTGACTAAGCGGCGTTATATGTGGAAGTTATCATACTAAGCTTAACCAAGGATAAGGTCCAAAAAGATGCTCATTGTTTGAGCATCTTTTTGATTGCGTTGATTAGTCTTTTGAATTAGCTTACAATTATATTGTTAAAAAATAGATGTCTGGGAATGCTTAAGATGATTAGGTAAAGACACCGGATTAAGTATGGCAATGCTGCTCATAGAAGCTTTTCTAATTAGGAGTTTGTTTTACTCAAAACCGGTGCAGATGCTTAGAGTCTGTTTTGGACATCGGACTAGACTTTTATATATAGTAGAGGTATCTCTTGGCAAGAACAGGTTCTTTGTATTTTCAAGTAATGGAACAAATTAGACAAAATATTATTACCGGTAAATATCCAGTTAATAGTAAATTACCGAATGAATTTGAATTGAGTGAACAGTTTAACGTTAGCCGAGTGACATTGAGAAAAGCTATCAAAGGACTGACCGATGACGGCTTGGTTGAAAAAATCCAGGGAGTAGGAACTTTTGTCCGCAAGCCGCGGAAGGTAAAAAGAATCATTAGCTCATCTCATGCTGAAAGCTTTTCTCAAACTGCACTCAACGAAGGCTTTAAAGCAAGTGCAAAAGTAATCGAAAGTAAAGAAATCAAAACACCCAACAAGTTAAAGGAGTTGTTTAAAACTAGTAAAACCTTATTTATTGAAAGGGTCCATTTAGTTGATGAAGAACCGATTATGCTTGAGCGTAATTACTTTCCCTTGCCCCGTTTTGCCGAGCTAGAAAAAGCCGACCTGAGTAAATCACTTTATGAAGCTTTGAAGAAAAGATACCAAATAAAGAAATTAACTGCTGATGACATGATTATCAGCGTTTCTTTAGCGAACCAGGATGAAGCTAAGCAATTGAAAAAATCAATTGGCTTCCCCCTACTCTTAGTACAAGTAAGCGTGAAAGATGAGAATGAGCAGATTGTTCATGCGGGTAAACAATATATCGTTTCAGACAGATATGAATTTCACCTTTAAGTGGCTTGTCCTTAATTTTTAAATTGGCGTCGCAGTTGTCACCAGATAATAACTTAATTGTTAAAATACTTTTATTTTTTAGAGAGATAAGATAGCATTAACTAGTAATTAGTTTTAAAATTATAACCAAAAAGAGCCAGTTGGAAAGCATTACTCTTGAGGAAGTTCAATGAAAAAAAGTAAATTTATGGTTGTCTTAGTTAATATTATTTTGTTGGTAACTATTCCCGCGCTTACTGTCGGGGAAGCTGAACCAGTATCCGCTGCCAGCATTAAAGGCTACGTTAAAGTAAAAACAAAGGGTAAAGCACAACTGTACCAAGGGTCGGGCAAACGGTCTCGATTTTACGCGGTGGCAAAACGTCAATATTCATACAGTCGTAAGAAAAAGATTGGGCAGAAAAAGCGCACTGCCTACAAGATTGGTAACAATTCTCAGTGGATTTTGGCCAAAGATGTTAAGGTGGTAAAAAAGCAGCCAGTGAAATATGCTCAGGCCACAATGAAATTACCGCGGGGATACAACAAAACCGACTTGTTGCAGGCATACCAGGGTAAACCGAGCAAGGCCTTTGTGAATGCTTCAATGCAGGGGATGAAGGTCAACAACTTTAGTCGCGGCAAGCTAGCAGAAAGTAAGCAAGATAACCAAACCGTGGTTAATTTGGCCAACCTTACGACAGAACAGTTGAGTGCCTTGACTACTTTCGCTTTGCGTTTAATTAATGAAGCTCGGAGTGATTTGGGCTTACGGGCTTGGGTTGAAAGTTCGGGCACACAGAAACTGGCGGCTGATATTGCCACTGAATATGCTCAGAATAAGATGACGATTAAGGATGGTCATTATGTTGCGGGGATCGTTCGTGCTTGCCAAGCTAATGGCTTGAAACTTGATGACAACTATGTCGAGGACATGGCAGGTTTTTATAATCAACAGCAAACAATGACCATGACCGAGTTGAAAAAGTCAGTATATTTCGGCTTGAAGCAGATGATTTTTGGTTACTCAGGTAGTAGTGAGTCAGAGCAAAGCGACCGCAGTTATTACCAGGAGTGGGGCCATGCTGGTGACTTGTTCAATACCCAGGGAACGTTGCACGATGGCGATTATAACTACTTTGGTTTTAATATTTCGACTACCAATAATATCTGTTCGTTGCACTTTATTAGTGTACCTACGTACATCGGTAAAAATAAGCAGAATAACGTTGATTTTAAGCCATAATAATAACTTTTGAAGGTGAAAGAGATGGCAATTTATATTCTTTAACTCAAGGCCGTGATTTGACTAGGATAATGGCGATTATTGATGAAGCCAAGGAGTTGTTAAAAAAAGACGGCAGTCCGCAATGGCAAAATGGCAACCCTAATCACGCAATATTGGCAGCTGATATTGTCCAGGAGCAAGCGTATTGCTTGATGGTTGATCAAGCTGTAGCGGGGGTTGCAGCCTTAGTTGCGGGACCTGAGCCAAATTACGACCGGATTGATGGCGCCTGGCAGAATACAACAGACCAGTATGCGACAATCCATCGCATAGCAATTTCTGGTAAATATCGTGGGCAACACCTTAGTCAGTTTTTCCTGTCGAATTTACTTTCACGTGGTCTGCTACTGGGAATTCATAATTTCAGAATTGATACTCATGCAGATAACCAACGCATGCAAGCCCTAATTAGCAAGGTGGGTTTCCAATATCGCGGGACGGTTTGGGTTGACCAGACTGCAGATGGTGCTAGATACGCCTATGAACTCAACTTATGACCAGAAAATTTGGTTTTTGCTTGACTTAAAGTAGGAAATTTTTTATACTATTTGAAGTTGAGAAAGCAAGTAAAAGCTCAGCTGGAATTGGGTTATAGCCAAGCGGTAAGGCACTAGTTTTTGGTACTAGTATGCGCTGGTTCGAATCCAGCTAACCCAATTGTTCTTACGAACACCCAACCCGAAAAAAGCAGTTCTGTTTCAAGAACTGCTTTTTTTATTTTTTAAAAGTGGTGTGATACAAGCAGAAAGTTGTCTTTAGGAGTTTGGGGGTATTTTCAAATTGTCTAAATAGGGTTAAGATAGCCTCTATAATTTACTATTAGACAAGTAGAATTTGATAGAGGTTTCACAATTAAAACAATGAATGGCGTTCAAGCAAAGACCGTCGTGTTCGGCCATCGCGGGTACCCAGCTAAGTTCGCTGAAAATTCCTTTGAAGGCTTCCGTTATGCCATTGAAAACGGCGCAGAGGGCGTTGAATTTGATGTTCATCTGACCAAGGATGGAGTACCAGTGGTAATGCATGATGAACGGGTTGACCGCACGACCGACGGCACAGGCTATATTAAAGACTTCACCCTAAAGGCGTTACAGCGCTTGCACCTGACTAATGGTGAGCCTATTCCTGAACTTGAAGAAGTATTTAAGCTTCTTAATGAACGGGATATTATGATTAATTTGGAATTTAAAACCAGTATTGTGCACTATCAGGGCATCGAAAAAATTGTCCTGAAACTGGCGGAGCGGTACAACTTTGTCTACCCCATTATTTATTCTTCCTTTGACTATGTCACTTTAAAAAATTGTCAGGAAGTTGATGCCAGCCAAATTTATTGTTATCTGACTGATGCGGACATTACCAATTCAGCCAAATTAATTAAGGACAATGACTTTGCCGGTATTCATCCGGGGAAATTACTGAATGCCCAAGAAGAGATTATTCAACGCGTGTGGACAGTGGATGATCCGCAAACCGCCAAAAAGTATTTTCAGCAGCGGATTGCTGGTATTTTTACTAATGATTTTCCGCTTATGACCCAGTTACGCAATGAAGTACAAGAGCAGGGCAAGTTTTAAAAATAAATAAATAAAAAATAAATAAGTATGTTAAAATCGGTCTAATGATAATATAATTTACCTAAGTAGATATACAGAAAGTTTGGTGAAAAGATGGTTAATCTTAAAAAATATATGCGTAAGGGCTTAGCCGAGGTCGAACCGAATCCGATTCTAAAATTTGCGGATTATGCTGGTAAAATCCCCGATGTGGTTAAATTCACTTTGGGGGAACCCGATTTTAATACGCCCGACCACATTAAGGAAGCTGCTAAGCAGTCAATCGCAGACAACCGTTCCCACTATGCTCCGTCTAATGGAACAATGGGCTTAAGGACTGCAGTTAGCAACTTTTTACGCCATAAATATGGTCAAGAGTATGATCCGGCTACTGAGGTTTTAGTCACTACCGGGGTTACGGAGTCAATCTTTGACACGGTCATGGCTACGCTGAATCCTGGCGATGTGATGGTTGTTCCAACCCCAATGTTTTCGCTCTATATGTCAGATGAAAGTGTCATTAATGAAGGTGTGGAAGTTGTTGAAGTGGATACTTCGAACACCCAGTTCAAGCTGACACCTGAACAGTTGCAGGAAGTGCTTGATCAATATGGTGACCGGGTGCGGATGCTAGTGATGAACTATCCCACTAATCCAACTGGAGTAATGTACAGTCAAAAGGAACTTGATGACTTAGCCGCTGTTATCAGAAACAAGCCAATTTTTGCCTTGTGTGATGAAATATACAGTGAGCTCAACTATGACCAGCCCCATGCTTCGATGGAGAAGTCACTGCATGACCAGGTAATCCTGATGAATGGCGTGTCTAAGGCTTGGGCAATGACTGGTTATCGGATAGGAATTGTTTGTGCGCCCAAAGATATTTTGCTCGAGATTGCGAAAGTGCACCAGGCGGTCGTGACGACCGAACCAACCCCAATGCAAGATGCGGCTGAAGAAGCGTTTGCTAATGGGATGGATGATGCTGTACCAATGAAGGCTGAATTTAAGAAACGGCGCGATGTATTGTATGAAGGTTTAATGAAGCTGGGCTTTAAATGCGTCAAGCCGCAAGGGGCATTCTACTTATTTGCTAAAATTCCAGCTCACTTGGAACAGGATGATACTAAATTTATTTATGACTTAGTCGACCAAGCGCGCGTGGCAGTTACAGCCGGGTCTTGCTTTGACAAGGGGGGAGCTGGTTATGTCCGTTTCTCCTATGCGGTTTCAATGCCACAGATCAAAGAGGGCTTGCGGCGACTTGAGCAATATATGCGGGAAATTAAGCAATAATCAGCAAATTAAGGCTTGCAATCATGCACGTTTTTCGGTAAGATAATTATCGTGCATGACGGAGGAGTAGCGAAGTGGCTAAACGCGGCGGTCTGTAAAACCGCTCTCTCTGAGTTCGGCGGTTCGAATCCACCCTCCTCCATTATCACTGGGTTATAGCCAAGCGGTAAGGCACTAGTTTTTGGTACTAGTATGCGCTGGTTCGAATCCAGCTAACCCAATTAAATTATAAAATCAAGGCAGCTAGAGTAGTTGCCTTTTTACTTGCTTGTCTTGGGGCGGGACTTGAACTTAAATAATCTAAAATCCGTAATTTCCGCTAAAGCCAAAAAGATAGTACAATAGTAGCTAGTTTACTCCTCGAGTAAGAAAGGAATTTTATGGCGAGACTAATTAAAGTTGGTGCTGGTGGCGGAGAAATAAACTGGCATGATGCTCTCAAGGACATGCAGGCTGACGATGTCTTGTTCTTAGAACCCGGTTTTTATGAACTACCGCAGGGACGCTACTTAGCTGACATTACGATTAAGGGTACTGGAAATTTACCTGAAGATACGACGATTTTGGGCAGTGTTAACGTTGACGCTGGTAGTCAATTTGTCAATCTAGAAAACCTCTGCATTAATACTAATGAAGATGCTAATAGTCTCTTTGTGCCGACTGAGGCTAATACTTATCTTACTTTGCGTAATTGTGTGGTTAAGGGCTTTGGCGGTGATACTGCAGCGATTGCTGCTAATGGCAAAATCACGCTGGAGCTTTTTTCAACCATGATTTTAAATGGTTCGGTTTCGCTGTTTGCCAATGCCAATTTTCGTTTGGAAATGAATGATTCAGCCATTGATAATATTTCTGAGCAGTTCGGAGCTTTGGCAATAGAAGGGCATGGTACTGCGATTATCAATAACTCGCGTATTAACGGTAGTATTGATACCTTTAAAAAGTGCAATGCTGAGGTCAATCTTAATAATGCGGTAGTAAATTCCCTCTTAGTTCAAGGGCAGGTTTGGTTAAACATGCTTAACAGCAAGGTTTTACTAGCTGATGACGCTAGTACATACATTACGGATGAGGCTTGGGTCAATATTGTTGGCTCTGACTTTAAGGGCGGGGTTTATTTAGATAAGCAACCTCATGTGATTATCCAGAATAGTCAAATTAACCGGCTGATTGCCGTTGAGCGCACTAAACTGACCATGGCTAATGCGGTTATCGAAAATCATGCCGACTTTCAAAACGAGGCAGAATGCGACGCTCGTCGAGTTACCTTTAATGGTGGAAACGAATATCAATACTTTTTGGCGTTAAGTGACCGGGCTCATCTGCTTGGACATGATTTAATCCTCAATTCTAATGGGGCTGATCTAGCCATGAAAAACGCTGCTTGGATGCAGGCCAGTGTCCTTGCTACTAGTGATGACTCGATTACGGTTGAATGCAGCCACAAAGCTAAACTCAGTCTTCTGGGGATGAAATGGACCACTAGAAAAAAATAGCCCTTAAAGCAGTTCGCTTTAAAGCTGTACAAAATAGACCAATTTGGATTATAATTGAAGACATAAGCGGAGGTGCCTTTAATGAAAGAACCCATGTACATCAAAATTCATAACCAGATTAAACGTGAAATTGAAGACCATGTATACCGCGTCGGCAGCAGAATACCGGCTGAGCGGCAGCTTGCGCAGAAGTTTGGGGTTTCACGCATGACTCTGCGGCAGGCAATTAAAACGCTAGAAGATGAAGGGATTTTAGAGCAACGGTTGGGAAGTGGCACTTATGTAGCCAACCAAAAGGTGCAGGAAAAGATGTCGGGAATTATGTCTTTTACTGAAATCACCCACGCCAATGGTCAAGCACCCTCCAGCAAGCTGATTTCTTACCGGGTGGGTAAGCCTTCCCTGTCGGAGACCGAGCGGCTCAACCTCGATGACGACCAGGAAGTCCTGCGCATGGAACGAATTCGTTATGCGGATGATGTACCAATTTGTTATGAGGTAGTCAGCATTCCACACCGCTTAATTGAAAAGTTGTCAAAGGCCGAGATATCGGCCCACTTGTACCAGACCCTTGAGCAGAACGGTTACCAGATTGGGCGGGTAACCGAGCATATTTCAGCTGCTGTTGCAACGGAAAATGCCGCTCGTCTACTTGATGCGAAAAAGGGTGAGGCCTTAATTACGCGCCTGCAAGTTACGGAGCTGTCTACGGGGGAGCCGTTTGAATATACGCGGGCTAGCTATGTGGCTGATCGCTTTGAATTTACTTTTTCGAAATAAAACAAAAACTCTGAACTAGTGTTGTGTTAGTTCAGAGTTTTTATTTAAGGTCATCTTTAATTTTACTAGTGGAAATGCCGGGGGTGCGTGCCAGGTAGACCACCTCACAAGCAGGCTTTAAAAAGTCGAACTGGCCTCGCCAGTCGTCCCCCATCACAAAGGCATCGATGCCATATTTCTGGATATCGGTGGCTTTTTGGTCCCAATTCTGTTCGGGAATAACTTCATCAACGTAGCGGATGGCTTCAAGGATATACTTGCGTTCAGCATAAGTATTATATGCTTCTTTGTGTTTTTGGAGTTCATTGAACTGATCAGTTGAAAGACCAACGATAAGATAGTCACCTAGCTCCTTGGCCCGTTTTAGCAGGCGTACATGGCCATAATGCAATAAGTCAAATGTTCCATAAGTGATAACTTTTTTCATTTTATGATCTCCCTCGTGTTTAGCTAATATTATCATATTATAGAAAAAGGTTAAACATGTGCCCTAGAGCCTAATTGTTTGCTAAAATAAAGTAAATTAAACGCAAAGGTGATTGTCATGGATAAAGTAAATGTTTTGGGTGTTGATTTTGATAATAAAAGTTTTAAGCAATTTCAATCTGAATTTAGCAACCGCATTGACTCACATCAATCAACTTTGGTTGTAACTGCAAATCCCGAAATCGTAATGACAGCGAATGAAAACCCTGAATTTATGAAAATTTTGCGGCGTACGGCGGACTATATTACCCCTGATGGTATTGGTATTATCAAGGCAGGCAAGATTCTTGGCACACCGCTAAAAGAACGCGTTACAGGTTATGACTTGTTTGTCTGGTTACTTAAAGTGGCAAATGAACAGAAGTTGCGAATTTATTTAGTTGGCGCCAAACCAGAAGTGCTGGCGGCCGTGCAGGAGCGAATCGGTCGTGAGTATGGCGGTATTGACTTGGTGGGAGCAGAAGATGGGTATTTTGATGACGATTTAGAAATTATCGCCTATCAGATTAAGCAAAAACAGCCAGACCTGGTTTTTGCAGCCCTAGGTTCACCGCGTCAGGAGCAACTATTGACTCTCCTGCGTAGGGACCGACTAGCCGCTTTAATGATGGGGGTTGGCGGTAGCTTTGATGTTTTTTCAGGAAAGGTCAAGCGGGCCCCGCAATTTTGGCAGAAGCTGCATTTGGAGTGGCTTTACCGCTTGCTAAAAAATCCGCGTCGTTTCAAGCGAATACTGGTTTTACCGCAATTTGTGCTTGAAGTGTACCATTCAAGAACAGGGAAGAGATAAAGTATGAAGGTTTTACATGTCAATGCAGGCTTAGAAACGGGCGGCGGGTTGACCCACATTATTAACTTACTTAAAGAAGCTAAAAAAGAGCAGGAAGACTTCACGCTCCTGTGCTTAGCTGCTGGTCCTGTTGCTGATGCTGCACGCGCAGCTGGTCTGCGAGTGCAGGTGCTGGGGATAACAAGTCGCTATGCTTTAAGTAGCCTGAGGCAGCTCAGTGACTTCATTAATCAAAATGGTTACGAAATCGTGCATAGCCACGGTGCGCGCGCCAACTTGTTTTTGGCGTTAATCAAGCGCAAGCTTAGGGCCCAGTGGTGTGTTACCGTCCATTCTGATCCCTACTTGGATTTTGAGGGGCGGGGACTGGCTGGCCGCGCTTTTACTTTTGCCAACCTGCGTGCTCTCCGGCGCGCTGACTGTGTATTTGCAGTCACCAAGAGATTTGCCAACTTGGTTACAGACAAGGTTGGCGTTATGCCCAAGAAGGTTCATGTAATCTATAACGGCACTTTTTTTCATGAAAATAGCGAAATTCGGGCTAAGATTGCTCATCCTGGTTTTAACTTGGTGAATGTTGCCCGGGCAGAAAAGATCAAGGGACAGGAATTGCTGCTGCAAGCGCTCAAAAAGTTAGATTACGCCAGTGTTCACCTGTATATTGCAGGAGATGGCCCGCAATTGCCCCACTTAAAGGACCTAGTTCAGCAACTGGGTTTAGGGCCCCAGGTAAGCTTTCAAGGGTTCCTGACGCAGCCGCAGCTTACCGACTTGTATCGGCAGATGGACCTGGCCGTTTTGACCTCTTATTCAGAAAGTTTTCCGCTGGTACTACTTGAGGCTAGCGACCACCTGCTGCCACTTTTAGCGACCACCGTCGGTGATATCGAAATGATGATTCCCGATTCAGAGCATGGTTTTGTTACCCCGGTGGGCGATGTTGGGGAGCTTACTGCTACGCTAAAAAGTGCGCTAAATAGACCAACCGCAGACTTGAAAAAAATGGCCGCGCGGGAAAAAGACTATGTTGCTCATCATTTTTCATTGCAGCAGCAGCTGACCAGCATCGTGCGAGTTTATCAGGAACTCTTGGCGGGCTAACAAAATTGTTTAACTGGTTGCCAGTGGTTATAATAAAACAAAAAATATTTAAGTGGATAAAGAGGATCAGATGTTTTATCAAGAATTAGGGCAAGACGACTCGTTGACCCTGCACACGGACTTATACCAAATCAATATGATGTATACCTACTTCAAAAAAGGCATTGCCGAGCGCAATGCTGTTTTTGAAGCTTATTACCGGCAGGAACCCTTTGGCAATGGGTACTCAGTTTTTGCCGGCTTGGAGCATGCGATTTTGTATCTGCAAAATCTTCATTTTAAGGAGAGCGACCTTGAATACCTGCGTCAGGCAGTCGGTTATGATGATGACTTCATTGACTACTTGCGCCACTTTGAAATGAAGTTAACCGTGCGATCAATGCGCGAGGGTGAGATCGTCTTTGCTAATGAGCCCCTTCTTCAGGTTGAAGGACCATTAGCCCAGTGTCAGCTGGTTGAAACTGCACTGCTAAACATTGTTAACTTTCAAACGCTCTTAGCCACTAAGGCTGCTCGGGTCAAATTGGCCGTTCAGGGTGACGGTGTCATGGAATTCGGGACGAGACGGGCTCAAGAGGCCGATGCGGCCCTTTGGGGAACTAGAGCAGCTTATATTGGCGGCTTTGATTCGACCAGTAATGTGCGTGCGGGTAAGCTGTTCGGCATTCCGGTTTCTGGTACACATGCTCACTCTTTGGTTGAAGCCTTTGGGAGTGAGTACGAGGCCTTTAAAGCATATGCTGAAACTCATCGGGACTGCGTTTTTTTAGTCGATACTTATGATACGGTTCGAAGTGGCGTGCCGAATGCAATTCGAGTTGCCCAGGAGATGGGTAACAAGATCAACTTTCAGGGTGTCCGCATCGATTCCGGTGACATGGCCTACATTTCTAAGCAAGTGCGCCGCGAACTAGACAATGCGGGTTTCCCAGCAGCTAAGATTTACGCTTCCAATGATTTAGATGAAACTACCATCACCAGCTTGAAGATGCAAGGAGCCAAAATTGACGTTTGGGGGATTGGTACAAAGTATATTACAGCTTACGATCAACCTGCGCTGGGGGCGGTTTACAAGTTGGTTTCAATTGAGGATGACCAAGGCCGGATGCGGGATACCTTGAAGATTTCTTCGAATGCTGTGAAGGTTTCTACGCCCGGGAAAAAGCAAGTCTGGCGGATTTCTGCTAATACGCAAAAGAAGAATGAAGGTGACTGGATTGCGCGTGCTGGAGTTGACCCCCGTAAGTTCAAGTCACTGTACATGTTTCACCCACAATATAACTACATCAACAAGGTGGTTACCGACTATACGGCGGAACCCCTGCTTAAGCCAATCTTTGAAAATGGTCAGTTAATTTACGAAAAACCACAGTTAGGCGATATCAAAAAGTTCTGTGCGGCCAATCTGGATGGTCTTTGGGATGAGTACAAACGTAGCCTGAATCCGCAAGAATATCCCGTTGACCTTGCTCAAGACCTCTACGACAGTAAGATGAACCAGATTCAAGACATTCGGAGTAAAATTATCAAAGGAGATGCAATGTAATGAGACCACTACAAGCAAAAATCATTGCCTATGAGCATGTTTTGCCGCAAATTGATGCTCAAAAAGAAATTAGGCGGTCAATTGATTTTTTAAAGGATTATTTGCGCGCGAATCGGTTTTTGAAATCCTATGTGCTGGGCATTTCAGGTGGTCAAGATTCAACGCTGACGGGTAAGTTATGCCAGCTGGCGATTACGGAAATGCGTCAAGCAACTGGTGATCAGTCCTACCAATTTATTGCGGTTCGCCTGCCTTACGGAGTTCAAGGCGATGCCCAAGATGCGGCCGCTGCGATTGCCTTTCAGCAACCTGATCAAGATCTGATTGTTAACATTAAACCAGCAGTCGATACGATGGTTACTAGTCTGACTGCGGCAGGGCAAGTAATCACTGACTTTAACAAGGGCAACCTTAAGGCCCGGCAACGGATGGTGGTTCAGTATGCCATCGCTGGTGCTAACCAAGGGGCTGTTGTCGGCACAGACCATGCTGCCGAAAACTTTTCAGGTTTTTATACCAAGTATGGCGATGGAGCGGCTGACCTAACGCCGCTCTTTCGGTTGGATAAGCGGCAGGGTAAGCAAATGCTCAAGGCATTAGGCTGTCCTGAACAACTCTACTTGAAGTCCCCGACGGCGGACCTTGAAGAAGACCAACCGGCCCTGCCAGACGAAGAAGCTTTAGGGGTGAGTTATGAAGACGTGGACAATTATTTGGAGGGGCGGGAAGTACCGGTAGCCGCTGCCGAAAAGATTGAAGCGCTGTGGCGAAAGAGTGAACATAAGCGGCACCTACCGGTAACGGTTTTTGACGATTTTTACCGTAGTTAAGGAACCTCCAGAAATTTGAAGACGGATTTCTTGATATGTTATAAGTAGAGTAGGTTTTTGGTGAAGATAAGGCTGATGTGAATGAAAGAGCGGGCAAGCAACGATGATTAGAAAAGCAAGAGTGAGCGATGCTGCTGCTATCTGCCAACTTAATCAAACACAACTGGGTTACGACTACCCTCTGGCGCAAACAACTAGCAACTTGGAGCGGTTACTAGCAGACGACCAACATCAGCTGTTGCTGGTTTACGAGGATGATGCAACCGCTCAAGTTGCCGGATACGTGCATGCCGAATTATATGAGGAGACTTACTTTGAGCCGATGCTTAATGTTCTGGCTTTAGCAGTTGCTAGTCAGCGTCAGCAGCAAGGCATTGGCAGTCAACTGATGCAGGCAGTGGAAGAGCGTGCCAGACGAGCTGGACTTAATGAAGTTAGGTTGAATTCAGGTGCAGAACGGACCGTTGCACATCACTTTTATGAACAACGCGGCTATCACTGCAGCAAGCAGCAAAAGCGCTTTGGTAAAAAATTGCGTTAAGGACTTTCAAGGGGATTTTGCGCTAGTAAAAAAGCGGACGCAGCTGACCGCAACAAAAGATTGACAAAGATTGTGCATGTAGTAAAATAGCTGTTAACTTAAGACATGTTTTTTAAATTGTTAGTTCACAGAGAAGATCGTGCGCTGAGAAAGGTCTATGACGGTTTAGAAAATGCTCCTTGAGGGTTAAAATGAATGTTAATTAAGAGGTAACAAACACTGTTGCAATTGAGGTGGTACCGCGTTTTAAAGCGTCCTTAAGTATGGCAATGGTGTTTTTTATTTTGGCAAAAAAGGAGAAATATTAATGAAGAAATTGACCAGTTCCGAATTTAGACAACTATTTTTGGACTTCTTCAAGGAACATGACCACATGGTGCTACCCAGCCAATCGCTAATTCCGCAGGATGACCCGACGCTCCTCTGGATTAACTCGGGCGTAGCGACAATGAAGAAGTATTTTGACGGATCGGTTGTCCCGAAAAATCACCGCATTACTAGTTCGCAGAAATCAATTAGAACTAACGATATCGAAAATGTTGGTAAGACTGCTCGTCACCAGACCTTTTTTGAAATGCTCGGCAACTTCTCAGTTGGTGATTACTTTAAAAAAGAAGCAGTAACTTGGGCTTGGGAATTTTTGACCAGTCCCAAGTGGCTTGCTTTGGACAAAGAGAAGTTATACTGCACGGTTTATCCGAAGGATACCGAGACCTATCAAATTTGGTTGGAAGTGGGGATGCCGGAAGACCATATTGTCAAACTAGAAGAAAATTTTTGGGATATTGGAGAGGGTCCTTGTGGTCCTGACTCCGAGATTTTTTATGATCGGGGCCAAGAAAACAACGATGTGGCCGAAGATGATCCGGAAAATTTCCCTGGTGGAGAAAATGCCCGTTACCTAGAAATTTGGAATATTGTCTTTTCACAATATAACCATTTGGCCAACGGCAAGTATGTTGACCAGCCCCATAAAAATATTGATACCGGGATGGGACTTGAACGTGTTCTGTCAATTTTACAAGATGCACCAACTAACTTTGAAACTGACTTGTTTATGCCGCTTATCCATGAAACTGAAAAAATGACTTCAGGTAAGCAGTACGGTGCAAATGAGGCTGATACCGTCGCCTTTAAGATTATTGCTGACCATGTGCGCACGGTCAGCTTTGCAATTGCTGATGGGGCGCTTCCGTCTAATACTGGGCGCGGCTACGTCCTGCGGCGGTTAATTCGGCGCGGCGACCTTAATGGCCAACGACTGGGCATCACCGGGTCCTTCTTGTACAAGTTAGTGCCGATAGTCGGTCAGATTATGGCGAGTCACTACCCGGAAGTAACTGAGCAACAAGACTTCATTGCCAAGGTCATTAAAAACGAAGAAGAACGGTTCCAGCTAACGCTTGCTTCTGGTTTAAACCTGTTGGACGAGTTGATTGCTCAAGCGCAGCAGACGGGTGATCAGACCATTGCTGGTAAAGATGTCTTCAAGTTATTTGATACCTATGGTTTTCCTTATGAATTAACTTTTGAAACGGCTCAGGATGCTGGTCTGAAGATTAACAAAGCAGAATTTGACGCTGAAATGAAGGCCCAGAAGAAGCGGGCGCGTGAAGCTCGCGGTAATCTGCAGTCAATGGGGGTACAGGATGAAACCCTAATGAACCTAAAGGATAAGTCCGAGTTTGAATATGGTGTATATGAAGAAAAGCACGCGCGTCTGGTTGACATTATTGTTAATGACCAATTGGTCGACCAAGCAGAAGGCGAGCAGGCTACCCTAATCTTTGATAAGACACCATTTTACGCTGAACGCGGGGGGCAGGTTGCCGACCATGGTGACATTTTTAACCAAGCTGGTGAGTTAGTGGCTAAGGTGACCGACGTTCAACATGCTCCGCAAGACCAGAATATGCACTTTGTTGATGTTGTTTTGCCGCTAACCAAGGGCGCAGAATATGTCCTTAAGATTGATCGTAAGCGCCGTGAAGGCCTGCGGCATTCCCATACGGCGACGCACCTTTTGCACGCGGCTTTGCGCAGCGTTTTGGGTGAACACACCCACCAAGCTGGTAGTTTGGTGGAACCGGACTTTTTGCGCTTTGATTTTACAGCAATTGAGCCAATGACGGACCAGGAATTAAAGTCAGTGGAAGAGCTAGTTAATCAAAAAATCTGGTCAGCGATTGAAGTCAAAACAACCATCACTGATCCTGAAAATGGTAAAAAAATGGGTGCTTTAGCCTTATTTGACGGTAAGTATGGTGATCAAGTACGGGTAGTTGAAATCAGTGACTTTTCTACCGAATTTTGTGGCGGGACCCACTGCAGTAACACTAACCAAATTGGAATTTTTAAAATCACCTCCGAATCAGCCATTGGTGCCGGACTCAGAAGGATTGAAGCTGTCGTATCCCAAAAAGCATATGATTACCTAGCAAGCCGCTCCGATTTGCTCGATCAGATTCAAGCTGAAGTTAAGTCAACTAAGCCGGAAGACATCATAGACAAGGTTGACAGTCTTGAAAAAGACCTGCATGATAGTCAAAAGCAGGTAGAAGAGCTAAACCGGCAAGTTAACCAAATTAAGGCCGGGTCAATTTTTGATGACGTTAAACAGGTTGGTTCACTGTCAGTTATTGCGCAAAAGGTTGATGTCAATGGAATGAATGACCTACGTGACCTCGTTGATACCTGGAAGAGTGCGGCCAAGTCTGATGTTCTAGTCTTAGCCGCTGCAAAAGCCGGTAAGGCTAATATGATTATTGGCTTGGGCCAAAAAGCCCGCGACCAAGGGCTAAAGGCCGGTGATTTGATTAAGCAAGTTGCCCCGCTCTTCGGTGGTGGCGGAGGTGGTAGGCCGGATCTGGCCCAAGCCGGTGGTAAAAAGCCAGAAGGTATTACAGCGGCAATTGCAGCGGTGGTCACAGCGCTTAGTGCAAATTAATTGATTGAGTTTAGGCTGATTTTCAAGTAAAATTGTGCTAGGAGGAATAATTATGAGTTCGCTAGATAAGACGATGCATTTTGAGTTTAACGAAAATAAAAACAAAAATGTTTATGACACTCTTCAAGATGTCTATAATGCCCTTGAAGAAAAGGGTTATAATCCAATTAATCAGATTGTCGGCTACTTATTGTCTGGTGATCCAGCTTATATTCCACGGCACAACGATGCGCGCAATTTAATTTTGAAGCATGAACGTGATGAAATTATCGAGGAACTTGTGAAGAGCTATCTTGGTAAGGACAAGTAATGCGGCTGCTAGGACTAGACGTTGGATCAAAGACAGTTGGCGTTGCAGTTAGCGATGAATTAGGCATAACTGCTCAAAAGGTGGAAACGATCGCGATTGACGAACAGCGGTATAACTTTGGAATGCGGCCACTAAAGAAAATTGTGCGGAAGTATGATGCTGATGGCTTTGTTTTAGGTTTACCGAAAAACATGGATGGTTCTGCTGGAGCAGCTGTTGCCCGGAGTAGGGCATATGGCAAGCGTCTGACCCAAAAGTTTGGTCTTCCGGTTGCTTATTTGGATGAGCGCCTGACCACAGTTGAGTCACGCCGCTTGCTGGTTGAAGAAGCGGGGATGCATGATCGTCGCGAGCGCAAAGAAATGATTGACCAAATGGCTGCGGTTTTAATATTGCAGAATTATTTGGACCTCAAGCGAAAGGAATAACATGACACAAGAAGTACACGGTGATGACCGTCAAATTACCCTAGTTGATGACAAGGGCAACGAAGAATTATACGAAATTTTATTTACATTTCATTCGGATGACTATGACAAGTCCTATATCTTGCTTTATCCGGCAGCAGTTAGTGAAGGTGATGAAGTTGAGATTCTAGCCTTTAGCTACGACACCGATGAAGCAGGTGATGTGTCTAGCAGCGATCTGCACGAGATTGAAGCAGAGGAAGAATGGGACATGGTTCAAGGAGTACTTAATACTTTCTTGGATGATGACCAGTTAAGTGGTGAATAAAAAGAAGGACTGGCTTAGCCAGCCTTTTTTATTAATAGAGAAAATATTGAAGCATGAACAAAAAAATATTAGATACTTTAGAATTTGCCAAGATTACCGCTAAACTGCAGCAATTGGCAATAACTGTACCGGCAAAACAGCAGGCTGATCAGTTGCAGCCAAGTAGCGACTTTGACCAAGTAAGTCGGGACCTCAAGCAGACACTAACTAGTGCCAACTTGCTACGGATAAAGGGGCAGCTGCCATTAACTAATTTTGCCGATGTGGCACCAAGCACCAAAAGACTACGCATTAAGGCTGATCTAAATGCCAAAGAGCTGGGCAATGTGCTGCTTGTGCTGACTTTGGCCAGTGAGGTTAATGACTTTTTAAGCGATTTTGCGGAGGAAGAGCTGGACCTTTCCTCGATTGCCGATATTTTGACTGATTTAACGGTTCCAGTGGAGCTGCGGCAGGCGCTTAAAAAGTCGCTAGACTTTGACGGTGAGCTACTCGATACGGCGTCGAGTGACTTGACACGTTTGCGCCGCGACCTAAAGTACAATGATGAAGAAATCAAAAAACGCATGGATGATTATGTCAGGGGCAGTAGTAAATACCTATCTGAGCAAATCGTGACTATCCGTGATGAGCGCTATGTTATCCCAGTAAAGCAAGAATATCGGGGCAAGTTTGGTGGGGTCGTGCACGACCAAAGTGCCAGTGGACAGACGCTTTTCGTTGAACCTAGTGCAGTAGTCAACCTAAATAACCACCAACAAAACTTACTGGCAGAAGAGCGTAGAGAGATACAGCGTATTTTACACCAACTCTCAAACCAAGCGCGCGAGGAAGTTGATACTTTAGATATAATTGCAGCCGCTTTAGGAAAATTGGATTTTTTGCAGGCCAAAGCGCGCCTAGCAGAAACGATGAAGGCAACGGAACCTAAGTTGACGACTGATTTTTCGCTGCAGTTCATGCAGGCGCGGCATCCTTTATTAGCAGAAGATCAAGTTGTGGCCAATGATATTAGTTTGGGTAAAGACTTTGACACGATTCTGATTACAGGTCCCAATACTGGTGGTAAGACCATTACCCTTAAAACGGTCGGTCTGTTGCAATTGATGGTGCAGTCAGGTCTCTTTATTCCAGTAGCAGAAGGCAGTAAGGCGGGCGTTTTTAAAGAAATTTGTGCCGATATTGGTGATGAACAATCTATTGAGCAGTCACTGAGTACTTTTTCCTCTCATATTAACAGCATTATCGATATTATGAAAAAGGTTGATGATCAGACGCTAGTTTTGATTGATGAAATTGGTGCCGGGACTGATCCGGAAGAGGGAGCTAGTCTGGCCATCAGTATTCTTGACTTCTTACGGAAGAAGCGGGCCAAGATTATTGTGACAACGCACTATCCAGAATTAAAGTTATACGGCTACAATCGCACCAGGGCAACGAATGCCTCAATGGAATTTGACCTCAAGACATTGTCACCGACCTACCGCTTACAGATCGGGATTCCAGGGCACAGTAACGCTTTTGCAATTGCCCGTAGGCTAGGTATGCGAGAAGATGTGGTCAAGGGCGCTGAGGGCTTGATGTCGGATGAAAATGTTGACATCAATCAGATGATTGTGCAATTAACTAAGCAGACCAAGGCGGCAACTGACGCACGTAATCATTTACAAGCAAGTCTTGACCGTAGTCGCAACTTAGAGCAAAAATTAACGCAGGCGTTGGATTGGTATAACCAAAGAGTGCAAAAACAGTTGGAGTTTGCCCAAGAACGGGCCAATGAAGTAGTGGCTAAAAGTCGCAAAAAAGCAGAAAAAATCATTGCGCAACTTGAGCAGCAAAAAGGCAATGTTAAAGAAAATGAACTTATTGCTGCCAAAGGGGAGTTGAACCAGTTAGAGCGGCAAAATGAACACCTAGCCCATAACAAGGTTTTGCAGCGTGAAAAGCGACGTCACCACGTGCAAGTGGGCGATCAGGTTAAAGTATTGTCATACGGGCAGAATGGCAGTATTACTAAGAAGTTGTCTGACCATCAATATGAGGTTCAGATGGGCATTGTCAAGGTTAAGGTCAGCGATCGTGATGTCGAAAAGGTGGTCAACAAGGCCGTAAAGCAGTCAAAACCAGTGCGGGCAGTAAGCGCAAACCGGCGCAGTAGTGCCAAAAGCGAGCTCGACTTACGCGGTCAGCGGTATGAGGAGGCCATGACCAATCTTGATCGCTATCTTGACACTGTTTTGCTGGCTGGTCTTGATGTGGTTACGATTATCCATGGTATTGGCACAGGGGCGATTAGAACAGGAGTCTGGCAGTATTTAGCTGCCAACAGTCATGTCGCTAGTTATAATTATGCGCCAGCTAACGAGGGTGGCAATGGTGCAACCATTGTGCATTTGCGGTAGAAACTGCTCACTTGTAAAAAGTAAGTTTGCTTGTTATAATTAAAGTTATCAATAAAAGATTCTTATTTTTTTGCAGGAGGTATATTCATGGTTGAGGAACTTACAGATCAGAACTTTGAGAGTGAAACTAAAGATGGCGTCGTTTTAACCGATTTTTGGGCAACTTGGTGTGGTCCGTGCAAAATGCAGTCACCGGTTGTTGACCAGCTAGCTGAGGAACGTCAGGATGTTAAGTTCACTAAGATGGATGTTGATCAGAACAAGGAAATTCCTAGTTCGTTAGGTATTATGGCTATTCCAACTTTAGTCATCCAGAAAAATGGCGAAATCGTTGACCGTATTACTGGTTACACGCCCAAGCCTAAATTGGATCAGATTCTTAGTCAATATACTGATTAAACTAAAAAGCCCCCTGCAAGCAGGGGAGCTTTTTTTATTTAGTCTTTTCTTGTAGGAGATCACGAATCTCTTTCAAGTAGTCTGCGGAGGTTGGACCTGCCGGTTTTGCTGGTTTTTCGTTTTGTTTAGTAAGCTGGTTGACGGCCTTAACGAGTAAGAAGACAATCAGGGCAATAATTAAAAAGTTGATGACGGCATTGATGAATTCACCATATTTAAAGGTTGCACCGCCAATCTTGAGAACTAAGTTTGAGAGGTCGATACGGCCAATAAACAAGCCGAGCAGTGGATTGATCAGATTTTTGACCATCGAATTAACTATATTGGTAAAGGCGCCACCAATAATTACCCCGACTGCCAAATCGATCACATTACCCCGTTGAATAAATTTTTTGAATTCTTTTAGCATTTTACTTCCTCCATTCTTACTCTAATCATATTGCAAGAATGGCGTAAAATTCAATTAATATACTTAATCGATCGAAAATCAATCAAGCTGGGCCGTTATTCGGACTCTCTGCTTACGCTGGTCTACCTTGATCTCGCACTCGGTAATCCGGTTAGTTTCCGCCTGGAGCGCTGCAGCAATAATGCCCGCTTCAAGTGAGAACTCATTACAATTACTATTTAAGCGGTCCGCCACGTTTTGTCCACTTAGTTCAAAAACAAACTCAGCACGGTGTTCCTTAACTTGGGTTAATGTGCCAAATTCTGCTGTCGCAAAAAAGCTGGCGACATCTTCAAATGAAGCGAGAGCGTATTTTTGGGCCACGCGTTTACCCGCCCAATAGAGAATTTCATCATTGTCTTGGCCCAAAATGGTTGGTAATAAAAAGTCACGGTATAATTGATTGACAAAATACACGTGTTCATTTTGCTGGTTACTGTCTTGCATAAAGAATTCATCCCTTTTATTTTTCTTTATTTTACCGTAAAATTGATGGAAGGAAAAAGTTTTTAAGGAGATTTGGATGATGGATAATCGACCAATTGGTCTTCTTGATTCAGGTGTTGGCGGTTTAACCGTAGTTAAACAAGTTATTGCCCAAATGCCGCATGAATCAACCGTATTTGTCGGTGACAATGCCCATATTCCTTATGGTAACAAGTCAGAAAATGAAATCACCGACCTAACCGGGGAAAGTGTTAAATTTTTATTAAGTAAAAACGTCAAGTTAATTATTTTTGCCTGCAATACAGCTACTGCAGTAGCCTTGCCGAAAATTCAAAAACAGGTTACGTTGCCTCTTATTGGCGTCGTTCAGGCCGGTGCGCAAGCTGCACTAAAGGTAAGTCAGAATAAGCGGGTTGCGGTGGTGGCGACGCCAATGACGGTGAAAGAGCATGCTTACCGCCAAGAACTTACCAGGCGAGATCCTCAGGTCGAAGTGACCGAATTAGCGGCCCCCCAGTTGGTGCCGCTAATTGAAAAAAATGCAGACCAGGCTAGTATTGAGCGAGCGATCGCCGCAACACTATTACCGATTCAAGCTCAAGCGTTTGATACTCTAGTTTTGGGTTGTACGCATTATCCAATTGTCCAGGACAAATTTGTGAATTATGTGGGCCCAGGTGTACAAGTAGTTGATCCGGCTGCCCAAGTTGCTCAAACGGCTTATGAGCTAATGCAGCGCAAGCAGCTACTAAGTGGTAGACCGGGTCTAGGCCAGCATGAATATTATACGACCAAAGCCAGCCCCTTGGTTGACCAACTGGGGCGCCTGATTTTGCATGAGCCTGACTTTGCGGCCCAGCAGCGGTAAAAGGAGTAGCACGGTGGAAATTTTATTTGCGACAACGAACCCGGGCAAGGTTAGGGAAGTGACCCAGGCCTTCACCCGTGGTGGAATTAAGGCAAAAGTAAAAACCAATGCTGATTTGGTTAATCCGCCCTTAGTGGAGGAATATGGGCGCAGCTTTGAAGCTAACGCCAAGCTGAAAGCCCACGCTTTGGCCGATTTTAGTCAGATGCTGACGATTGCGGATGACTCTGGGCTAATGGTTGATGCGCTTGATGGGGCTCCCGGAGTGCGCTCTGCTCGATTTGCGGGTGAAGAGCACAATGACCGCAAGAACAATGCCAAATTGTTGGCCGAATTAGGTGGGGTGCCAGCCGAGCAGCGAACTGCCAGCTTCAATACGACGATGGTAGTTTCCATGCCAGGTGCGTTTGAGCGTGACTTGGTGGTGACCGGCCAGTGCCTAGGCCAGATTCTAGTTGCCCCACGCGGTGAGGATGGCTTTGGCTACGATCCTTTATTTTATGTTCCAGAAAAAGGTAAAACTTTTGCGCAAATGACATTGGCCGAAAAAAACAGTTTGTCTCACCGCGGCCGGGCAATTGCTAAGTTGATTGCCCTTTTGCCCGGATGGCTTGAACAGTTTAACTAAAAAGGGTTGAGCCCGGTGGGGCTCAACCCTTTTTATTGGGCTAGCGCGATCTGATTGTCCTGTAATATTTTAAGGTAAGCGGTCAAATATTGGTCTTGCACCTCTTGCTCACTACCGGGCTTTACCTGAAAATGAATCACATAAGTGACTGTCTGTGCAGTTTGCGAGGTAATGCCGACAATGTTGGGCGGTTGGACCAGCAAGCGACTATTGGTCATGCTGTGGTTAACTTGTTTAATTAACGTACGCACCTGCTTAAAGTCGGTATCAAGCTTGAGTTGCAGCGTAAGATCGACGCCCATTCCGCCGTGTGCCAAATTTTGCACAATCGAAATGTTACGGTTGGGAATGTAGATGATTGAACCATCTGATGCTTTTAGCCTGGTCGTTCTGAGTCCTAACTGGACCACAGTTCCAGTTTGATTGTTAATTTCAACAATGTCGCCAACATCAAACTGGTCTTCGCTCAGGATAAAGAAGCCATTGACCAGGTCACTAACGAAACCCTGGGCGCCCATTCCCAAAGCTAAAGAAAAAATCCCAGCACTAGCAAGGAGTGTTCCAACCGGAATGCCGAGAATCGACAAAACTGCAAACAAGTAAAAGAAAATCACGGTATATTCAAAAATACTATTAATCAGCGAAGTCACAGTTTCCGTGCGTTTGTTCTGGGGCCGCTTACTGCTTTGCAGATAATGGTTAATGATTTTTTTGCCAAAGTGGTCGATTAGGTAAAAGACAATACTTGAAATTACCAACTGCCACAAAATAGTTAGGGCTTGAGTACCTAACTGATCCCAGTTAAACTTTAAAGCTTGTTGGTTTAATTGAAATGTTTTTTTCATGAGGTCCACCTTTCACATATGCATATTAACTATAGCAAATTATCACATATAGATTGAGATTAACGTCTTTTCATGCTAGACTTTTTTTAGGTGTAAAATTGGAGGTAGAAGATGAAACTTACATATGGTGCAATAGCAGGACTAGTTGCCGCTGTTGCATTGTTGATTTTGGTGCTTTTCACAATTCCAGTGTTAGTTCGGGTTGCCAAGGCAACCAAAGAAGCAGACAAGGCAATTAAAGAAGCTAATGAATCAATTCAACAGATTTCAAAGGATGTTGATGAATTGCTTCACCAAAGCAGTGATTTGCTGGATAAAACCAACGTTTTAATGGCAGATGTTAATGTTAAGATGAAGAATTTAGACCCCGTTGTGCAGGCAGCGGCGGACTTAGGTGAGAGTGTTTCCGATGTTAACGCCTCTTCGCGCAAGATGGCCAAGCGGGTAAGCAACTTTCATGTAAAACGTAGTGGTGTAGTATCTTCAGTTTTAGCATCAATGTTTGCACGACGTAAACGTCGTAAGGGTGAAGATTAAGTAAAAGGAGTCAATCTCATGAAAAAGGTTACAAGTTTTTTATTAGGAACAATTGTCGGTAGTGCAGCAGGTTTTTTGGCTGGCTCACTCCTGGTTACTGATGACCAAGTCGATGATCTAAAGAAAAAAGTTAAGAGCAATGAAACTGTTCAGGACTTGAAGAAAAAATATGACAATGGTACTGAAGTTGTGAAGAACCAACTTGCTTCATTCCCTAAGAGTGTTGAAGATGATTCCGAATTGAAGGATTTTGATGATATTGTCATCGATAATTCTAAGGATGATGATTTGGGGCCAAAGGATCACGCGGAAAATTCAGTTGCTGATTTGCACCATGCTGAAGATGCGCATGACTTTAATGGTCCAATTGAGCGCTAAGCACCTGAAAATAAGACGATAATTAAAAAGCACTAACAGATTTTTTCTGCTAGTGCTTTTTTTGCTAAAGCCCCAATTAGTCCCGTAAGGGTAAAACTTTCAGCTCTTTCCCAGTGTGGGTGAATGGGTGGTAACCATCTTGGGCTACGACACCACAATCTTCAATCCTGACGCCAGCTACACCGGGAAGATAGATCCCTGGTTCAATTGAGAAGCACATGCCTTCCTCAATAATTAGGTCATTGCCCTGAACAATTGACGGATATTCATGCACCTCTTTACCAATACCATGGCCGAGGCGGTGGATAAAGTATTGACCGTAGCCAGCTTTAGTAATCACGTCACGGGCTACACTGTCAATTTCTGCCGCAGTCATGCCAGGCTTGACGGCATCAATTGCAGCTTGTTGGGCTTCACGATCAATTTCATAAATTTCTTTTTGCTTTGCTGTTGGTTCACCATATGCAACTGTGCGACTGGCATCTGAAGCGTAGCCGTTGTGCATGGTGCCAAGGTCAAATAAGACGAGCTGGTTAGGTTTAACCTGGTTCATAGTGGGGCCCAGATGTGGGTTAGCAGCGTTAGCACCGGTTTGAACAATTGTCTCAAAACTGACGTTCATAACGCCCTTTTGCACTTTTAGTTGATATTCAATTTGCCCAGCGATGTAGCGTTCACTAACTCCGGTTTTAATGGTGTCGAAACCAACCTGGAAAGCAAAGTCTGCTTCTTGTCCCGCTGCCTGTAACTCCTTGATTTCTTGCGGAGTCTTAAATAAGCGGATCTTGGCGATGAACCCTGAAACGTCACCGTCAAAGTTAGCATCTGGGAATTGCTTATGCAAAAACTGGTAGTGGGCTACGGAAAGATTGTTTTTTTCTAAGGCCCATTTTTGGTAGGCAGTAGTCTTACCCTTGATTTTGTCGGCAATAATAGCCCATGGATCTTCTGAATCAAGGTAGCCGTAGACATTACCGTTCCAGGCAGAATTCTTGGCCTCTTCAACATTCAATGCAGGTACAAAAACAAAGGGCTCTTGCTCCTTAAAGACAAGGAGACTGAAGATTCGTTCATGCGGCTCCATTTCGTAACCGGTGAAATAAGCAATGGTTGTAGGGTCAGAAATATAGGCTAGATCATTGCCAGTACTTTGCAGCCATTCTTGTAATTTAGTTAAGTTCATTTACTTTTCCTTTCTTTATTAGCTATTTAATTTAGTCAAGTATATCATGTTCTTTCTTTTAAAAAATGAAAGAATAGCTGTAAACGTTTGCACTTTTTTAAAAAGAATGATAAATTTTATACTAGTATTTTTAGATAGGGGAAACAGGGATGCGTAAACAAGATATTACGATTTATGATGTTGCTCGTGAGGCCAAGGTCTCAATGGCCACAGTTTCACGGGTTGTTAACGGCAATACTAATGTGCGGAAAGATACCCGCGATCGGGTAATGAAGGTGATTAACCGCCTGCATTATCAACCAAATGCAGTGGCGCAGGGGCTTGCCTCTAAACGAACGACTACCGTGGGGCTGATTGTGCCTGACCTGACCAATCTTTACTTTGCGGAATTATCCAAGGGGATTGATGATATTGCTTTGCTATATAAGTACAATATTATTATCACCAGCATTGAAAATCGCCTGATGCGCGAAGATCAGGCAATTCAGGGCTTGCTTAATAAACAGGTAGACGGGATGATCTATATGTCTGATAGTCTACCGGAAGAAGCGGTCCAGGCTTTTAAACGAAGCGATACACCGGTTGTCTTAGCCGGAACTAAGGATAACCACCAGGAGTTCCCCACTGTAGCCATCGACTACAAGAAGGCAGACACCGAGGCGTTGAACTTGCTTTATAATGATGGTAAGCAAAACTTGGCAATGGTTTTGGGAGATCCAGAAACTGTGGTTAACGCTGAGAATAGGATACCGACCTACAAAAAGTTCATGCAAGAACACAACTTGGGTGAAGGTCACATTTATAGCCATATTAAGGATCATTCTGATGGCTACAACTTATACACCCAGCTTGCCCAAGACGGTATTGATGGTGTAGTGGTGACAAGTGATATTACGGCAGTTGGTATTTTGAATTCTGCTATGGATGCTGGTAAAAAGGTTCCAGAAGATCTTGAAATCATTACAACTAGTGCTACGCAGATTGCTTCAGTTGTTCGTCCGGCATTGACAGCAATTCGTCAACCACTTTATGACATCGGCGCAGTCGCAATGCGGATGTTGACTAAGTTGATGAACAATGAGGAAATTACTGATATGCAAATTGAACTACCGTATGAGTTATTAAAGAAGCAGAGTACTTCAAATGAATAGGTAGTTAACGCTGATTAAAAAGCGGCTCACTTTAGTGAACCGCTTTTTTGCTGGTGATAGCAGTGGTAACCTTGAACAATTTGGCCCATGACCGCACTTGAGCTGCCTGAAGGGGCTGATAGGGAGTCAGTGCAACGTTAGTATAACGTTCCATGCGGGGCAGTAAGCGGTAAGTTTGCCAACTTGCCTGGTCAAAGAAGCCGTAAAACAGGATGTCGCTTGCCTTAACCCAACCAAGCGAAGTGTACAACCACATGCTCTGGGGACTACCGTTAAAGTTTTGAATTTTAAAGAGTGTATTAGCGGGCAACTTTTTGCTAGTCTTGAATTGATTTTCGGGATAGCGGTAGATTGCTACGCTTTTTTGCGGTTTAGCAATGATTTGTTTGTCCCGGTATGGCGCAATATCTTGCGGCTTTAAATCTAAGTTGACAAATTCAGCAGAAATAAAGGTTTGGTTAGCAATTTGGTAGTAAAGCTGGTTGTGAGCCCTAACGCCATACATCACGTCAAGTTTTTGTCCGGGATTAACAAATCTTTTCTGCTTAACCCGAACATAAGGATTCATTGTGGTTGCTGTGCGCCGTTTGCCAAAGTAGATGCCGCTGCGGTGAATGTCATACTTCTCGGTCCCCTCTTTGGCCAGCTTGTATTTAAAGCCGGTACTGGGAAAGTTAGTCACGACGCCGTCAATATTTTTATTAATTAACCAGTTCCATAAAGAAGGGGACTCATCCATCTCGGTCCAGACAAAGACCTCTTTACCGAGTAAATGTAGCCAGTGAATCAGCCAGGAATGGTTCAAAATCAGGTCAGATGAAACGTTGACCGCATTAACTTGGGGTAAGTTACTGAAGTTAATGCGCTTCAGGCTACCAACAATTAGAATTAAGTAAGCATCTGGCATGATGCGGCGGAAGTAAAATAGGCTGGCTGCTGAGAATGAGTGAATCCTAACGCGCTTTTCCATATGGTATTTGGCAATGGTTGCAGCTATTTGATCCTCAAGTTCGTAGGAGGGGTCAAGCGCGTGGTCAATTTTAGTTTCTAAAATAAACTTGGCTCGGGGATTATTTTGGTAGTGCTTGAAGAGTTGGTCCAAAGTCATTACATGTTCGCCGTTATCGTAGGTCAGTTGGCTGAGTGTCTGCCAGCTATTTTGTGATACAATTGCATGTGTATGAGTAACTCGAAACAAGTCATCATCATGCGAAACGACTAACACACCGTCTGAAGATAAGTGGAGGTCGAGTTCAACATAGTCCGCACCGGACTTAAAGGCAGAGTCATCGCTTTGAATCGTTTCTTCAGGATACTTGCTAGGATCACCGCGGTGGCCAACTACGGTAAAACCGCTACCGGTTAGAAAGATTATGCTAAAGAAAAGAGCCGTAAGTATTTGGCTTTGACGTTTCATGTGTACACCTCTATCGTTAATACAATAGCATGGTTGCATTTTTTTTGCTATATATCACAGTTTAATTTTATGCAGGGATAACTAATGAAACAACAATATGAAGAACTAGATTTAATTGAAGAAATCACCCGTAACGACGGTAGTAAGTACTTTGAAATTGCCAATATTGACCAAAACGGAATTGCTGAACTGGCAGTTGATCATCATTTGATCAAAAATGTCCGGATTTTGCAGTTAAATATTCCGCGTACCCGGGCTCTAATTACATATGAAAAATACATTAATCAAAGCTATGAATTAGCAACGCTGACTGCTGAATCTGACTGGCAAAATCCCACCTGGGTTGAATGGGCCAAGCCAAAAGGAAAAATTTTGGATGCCTACAATACGGTTTTAAAAGCAAATCAAATTGGCTAGAAAGTAATAAACAATGGAAAAAATTCGCATTTTGCACACAAATGATCTACATTCACACTTTGAACACTTTCTCAAAATAGGTCGTTACTTACATGAAGCTCAACAGGATCAGACGGTCGACGAGGTTTTAACGTTTGATGCAGGTGACTTCATGGATCGGTCGCATCCTTTAACTGATGCTACCTTTGGTCAGGCCAATATTAAATTGATGAATGCTTTTCATTACGATGCGATCACCATTGGGAACAATGAGGGTATCTCAAATTCACATGAGGTGGTTGAGCACCTGTTTGATCATGCCCAGTTTCCAGTTGTTTTAGCCAACTTGCGCGAAGAAGATGGTAGTATGCCGCATTGGGCGACTACTCAAAAAATCATTAAAACCAAAAAGGGTACCAGGATTGCTTTAATTGGACTAACTGCGGCCTATCCGCTATCATATCAGCCAAATCACTGGCAGGTTAAAATGCTCAAAGAAACAATGGACGAGGTCTTGCCGGAACTCGCAGGCCACTATGATGTCTTGATTTTATTGACCCATGTAGGTCTGAACATGGACTGCTTTTTAGCCCAGAATTATCCGCAAATTAATCTCATTGTTGGTGGCCACAGCCATGACCTGTTGAAGCAGGGCAAGCAGGTGAATGGTGTTTGGATTGTGCAGACGGGCAAGTGGGGCAACTATGTTGGTAATACTTACCTCCAACTTAATGATAACCATCAGGTGGAGCGAATTAGTCCCCACGTTGAGCCGACTAGTTTGATGAAAGCACAAACTGGCGATGAAGAAACTATTCTAGGTTTCCGTAAATGTGGTAAAGAAATTTTGACGCGGACAAAAGTGGCAAATTTGCCAGAAAAATATGAAGACAATTGCGAAGCAGCTATTCAGGTTTCGTTAGATGCGATTGCCGCTTTTGCTGGTACTGACTTGGCCATGCTTAGTTCCGGCTTGTTTTTGACACCATTTAAAAAAGGTGTTTTAACTAAGTATGACTTGCAACGAGCTTTGCCGCATTCAATGCACGTTGTTAGGTCAACTTTGCAGGGCAGTGACTTGTGGCGCCTGGTAATGGAAATCGAGAAGAACCGGCACTATTTGGATCATTTCCACTTGCAAGGGATGAGTTTTCGGGGCAAGATTTTTGGACAGATGTATTACCGCCAAATCAAGTTTGATCCAGTTAGTCGGGTGGTCTTTGTTAATGGAAAGGAAGTAGACCCGCAGCAGGAATATCAAATTGCAGTACTGGATCATTATGTTCTGGTACCTTTCTTTCCAACTCTGGCAATTGTGGGGAACAACAAGTTCTTATTCCCGCAATTTTTGCGGGAAGTAGTCGGAAATTATTTAGCCCAAAAATATCCCTATCAAGGAAGTGAAAATCATGACGGAAAACCATCAGCAAACTGACAGCCCTAATTCCGATAAAGAAAATAAGTTTGCTCAAAAGCAGCCTTTGCGGCATCCGCAAGCTAAAGTGGTGCTGGATGAGGCAACTTTAAAAATCAACCAGCAGGTATACCAGGTTTTGGTTAACAAACAGGATGCCCTGGACCTAGACAGCCTGCGGCAAAAATATGATCCCTACCTCAACCAGTATGACTTTTTAGTTGGCGATATTTCAAGTGAACATTTACGCTTAAAGGGCTTTTTTCAAGATAATGTACAGGCGGCAATTGATCGTAAGAAACAGACCATTGCGGACTACCTAATTGAGTATTGCAATCCCGGCAGCCCCTACTTTATTTTGCAACTGTTAAGTCCAGTCCACCATTATCGGTCTAGTAAACGCAAAAAAATTAGAACAGGTCAACCAAGTAAAAGGGCAAATAACAGCTTAAAAGCCGTTCGGCGAGTGCGTCCTACGCAAATAAAAAAGCAGCCGGGTAACCACCACAACTTTATTATCAGAAAAAGAAGGGACAGCAACTAAGTGAAGGACTATCGGTTATTTTTAGTCGATCTTGATGGAACAATATACCGGGGCAAGGAGACTATTGCAGCTGGGGTGCGTTTTGTTCACCGACTTGAACAAGCAGGCAAGGACTACTTGTTTTTGACCAATAACACAACGCGGACGCGCCAGATGGTTGTGGATAAGCTGGCCCTTCATGGTATTAAAACTGATCCAGACCATATATATACTCCTAATTTGGCAACAATTAGCTATCTTAAGGAACAGGCAAGGACTCGTGATGCAAGGATTGGTGTCTATCTGATTGGTCAGATTGGTCTGTGGCACGAATTTTTGCAATGGCCCGAATTTGTCATCGATGAGCAAAGTCCAGATTATGTGGTAGTTGGGATGGATACCGATCTGACCTACCACAAGATTCAGCTGGCTACGACCGCAATTAGAAATGGTGCTACCTTTATTGGCACCAATGCGGATTTGAATCTACCCACTGATGCTGGACTTCTTCCAGGGAATGGTGCTCAATGTGCAATGATTGCTGCTGCCAGTGGGCAAGAACCGCTTTTTATTGGGAAGCCGTCGTCAATCATCATCACTAAAGTGTTGGCTCAAAAGCATTGTCTGCAGCAGGATGCACTTATTGTAGGGGACAATTACCAAACCGATATAATGGCGGGCATTAATAGCCAGGTTGACCAACTCCTAGTAACAACGGGTGTTACCAGGGCGGCTGATCTCGTCGGGCAAATTCAACCAACAATGATAGTCGATAGTTTGGACGAAGTAGAATTATGAATCAAAAAAACCACCTTTTAACCATCATTTACCACTTTGTCTTTGCAGTTACCAGTAGCGTAGTGGGTGCACTAGTTGCTAGTTGGCCACTGCTATTAGTTTTTGTGATTGTCCAAAAAACCAATAAGACAGTTAATTTATCAATTGGTCAGGTGATGCACAACTATGACCAGTTATTATGGTATTTAATCTGGCCCTTTGATCGCCAGCTAAGGATGAGTAACTTTCGGACTTCACCGCTTGCAGCAGAGCACTTTGCCGCTGTAAAAAAGCTGTTTGTGTTGGCCATCATTGCTTTTATCTGTTGTCTAGCAATTCTCGTTTACTGCAAAAGAAAAAAGCGCCGGGCCCTTAAACTAAACAAAGTCTGGTCGCTCTTGTTTTTGTTGTTACCGGTAGTTGTCCTGCCGTTTGCCTTAACCAATTTTGACCAGTTCTTTGTGAATTTCCATCATTTGTTTTTTGCTGGTAGCAATACTTGGTTGTTTGATCCGCTGACTGATCCCGTGATTAATGTACTGACCGAAGGCTTTTTTGCATCATGTTTTGCAGTTGCTGGCATTATTTATGAACTGTATTTTGCTGAAAAATTATTACAACGCTAAAAAAGGAGCTCGCTAGTGGAGCTCCTTTTTTTGGGACCAGCGCTTTTTAAGCGCGATGGCCATAATCGGCAGAACAGAAATTAAGATGATGGCCAGGATAAGTATTGAGAAGTGGTCTTTGACAAAAGGGATGTTGCCGAAAAAGGCGCCGATAATCGTGAAGAGGCCACTCCAGATGATTCCTCCCACCACGTTGTAAAACGCAAATTTACCATAGTTCATCTTGCTACCGCCGGAAACGAAGGGGACAAAAGTTCGAATGAAGGGGATAAAGCGTCCGATGACAATTGTGATGGGGCCATGACGGTCGAAAAACTGTTCGGCCGCGTGGCGGTTTTTTTGATTGATTAACTTGTTGAACCAGGGATGTTTACTTCCAGATTGAACAGAGTAGGCCCCGATTTCATAGTTGCAGGCGTCGCCTAAGACTGCTGCCAGGATGACTGCTAAGTAGATCAGCCAAATGTTTAAGTTGTATTTAGGATTGACCGCCATCGAGCTAGCTGCAAAGATTAGCGAATCTCCCGGTAAAAAAGGGAAAATAACCAAACCTGTTTCAATAAAAATAATGCCAAAAATAATCAAGTAGGTCCAGCCACCAAACTGGTTGACTAGTTCAATCAAGTGATGATCAATGTGCAGAATAAAGTTGATGATTGCCATAAAGTTCTCCTAAATACTGGTTGAGTGAATAGTCAAAGTTTTTTCGGGAAATAAGGAGCGCATAATTGCAGTAACCGCAATTTGCGCTTCACCAAAGCCGAGGCCAATTACGGGAACGCGACCAGGATAAGTAACAGCGTCGCCAATGGCATAGATGCCCGGAACGCTGGTTTTCATCTCGCTAGTAACTGCAATTTGACTATTGCTGATATTAACGCCCCATTTTTTGACAAAGCTATTATTAGAGCGAAAACCGTACGCAACAATAATTTGGTCAAAGTGCTTGTGGATAAGTTCCGTACTGCCCACCAGCTTGAGCCCAACATCAAGTTGATTATTCCTGATTGCAATTGATTTAGGAAGGTAGGGAGTCAGAACTTCAACATTTTTTAAATTTTGTAGTCGTTGTGCACTCGATTCGAGTCCCCTAAACTCATTTCGGCGATGAATTAGTCCAACCTGGGTCCCCGTCTGCTCGGCAAGTTCGAGTGCCCAGTCAAGGGCGGAGTCACCGCCACCAAAAACGCCAATAGTCTGATTGGCAAATTCTTGCGGATTCTTAATAAAATAATGTATCCTTGCGGCTGCCCCGGTATCTAGCTGCAAGGGAAACTTCTTGGGCGCAAAAGAGCCAGTTCCCGTGGCAATAATAATACTTTTTACCCAAAATTCATCGTCAACAATGAAGCCGCTATCCTGCTTCTGAATGGAAGATACACGATGATCAAGAACAAAAGTGGTTTTATCCGTAGTCGCTGTTTTTAATTGTTCCACTAAGTGGGCACCGCTAATCTGGTCAAAAACAGGAATATCAAAGATTTTTTTAAAAGGATAAAGAAATTTAGGTTGTCCCCCGACCTCCTTTAATGAGTCAAAAGTAACTGTTTTGAGACCATGTAAGTGAGCAAAGTTAGCGCTAAAAAGACCAACTGGCCCAGCGCCGATAATTGCTACATCAAATTTTTTAATTTTAAAAACTCCCTTCTAAACGTTGATGTTAACAACTTTAGCATGAAAAAATGTCTTAGTCACTTTAATAATTTGCAAAAAAAGCTTGCAAAAGGGAAAAATAGTTGCTAGTATTAATAACTGTCGTCAGGGCAAGAAGCAGTATAGCGCAGAGCCAGGCGACGAACAAAAGCCCAACTAAAAGAGTTGACAAAGAGCAACCGGTTAGGTAAGATAAGAAAGCTGTTTTGCAAGAAACAGGGAAGTAGTACCTTGAAAACTGAACAATGTTTTCGCAAAGTGTGCGGGTTATAAAAACCCAAAACAAAAGAGCGAAGTCAATTTCGCAAGCAAATAAATCCAAGATTAACATCTTGGAAAACAAATGAGCAAACATCAAACCGAATGTAAAAATGAGAGTTTGATCCTGGCTCAGGACGAACGCTGGCGGCGTGCCTAATACATGCAAGTCGAGCGAGTGAAGCAGTAGAAGTCTTCGGACGGAAACAGTGGAACGAGCGGCGGATGGGTGAGTAATACGTGGGCAACCTGCCCTCTAGCTTGGGATACCACTTGGAAACAGGTGCTAATACCAAATAAGAAGTAAGAGCGCATGCTCAAGCTATAAAAGGCGGCGTAAGCTGTCACTAGAGGATGGGCCCACGGTGCATTAGCTAGTTGGTAAGGTAACGGCTTACCAAGGCGATGATGCATAGCCGAGTTGAGAGACTGAACGGCCACATTGGGACTGAGACACGGCCCAAACTCCTACGGGAGGCAGCAGTAGGGAATCTTCCACAATGGACGCAAGTCTGATGGAGCAACGCCGCGTGAGTGAAGAAGGTTTTCGGATCGTAAAGCTCTGTTGTTGGTGAAGAAGGACGTGAATAGTAACTGATTCATGTTTGACGGTAATCAACCAGAAAGTCACGGCTAACTACGTGCCAGCAGCCGCGGTAATACGTAGGTGGCAAGCGTTGTCCGGATTTATTGGGCGTAAAGCGAACGCAGGCGGGAAGACAAGTCAGCTGTGAAAGCCCTCGGCTTAACCGAGGAAAGTCAGCTGAAACTGTATTTCTTGAGTGCAGAAGAGGAGAGTGGAACTCCATGTGTAGCGGTGGAATGCGTAGATATATGGAAGAACACCAGTGGCGAAGGCGGCTCTCTGGTCTGTAACTGACGCTGAGGTTCGAAAGCATGGGTAGCGAACAGGATTAGATACCCTGGTAGTCCATGCCGTAAACGATGAGTGCTAAGTGTTGGGAGGTTTCCGCCTCTCAGTGCTGCAGCTAACGCATTAAGCACTCCGCCTGGGGAGTACGACCGCAAGGTTAAAACTCAAAGGAATTGACGGGGGCCCGCACAAGCGGTGGAGCATGTGGTTTAATTCGAAGCAACGCGAAGAACCTTACCAGGTCTTGACATCTCCTGCAAGTCTAAGAGATTAGATGTTCCCTTCGGGGACAGGAAGACAGGTGGTGCATGGCTGTCGTCAGCTCGTGTCGTGAGATGTTGGGTTAAGTCCCGCAACGAGCGCAACCCTTATTATTAGTTGCCAGCATTAAGTTGGGCACTCTAATGAGACTGCCGGTGACAAACCGGAGGAAGGTGGGGACGACGTCAAGTCATCATGCCCCTTATGACCTGGGCTACACACGTGCTACAATGGTTAGTACAACGAGGAGCAAGCCTGTGAAGGCAAGCGAATCTCTTAAAGCTAATCTCAGTTCGGATTGCACTCTGCAACTCGAGTGCATGAAGCTGGAATCGCTAGTAATCGCGGATCAGCATGCCGCGGTGAATACGTTCCCGGGCCTTGTACACACCGCCCGTCACACCATGAGAGTTTGTAATACCCAAAGCCGGTAGGATAACCTGCAAAGGAGTCAGCCGTCTAAGGTAGGACAGATGATTAGGGTGAAGTCGTAACAAGGTAGCCGTAGGAGAACCTGCGGCTGGATCACCTCCTTTCTAAGGAAGCAAATAGGTGGAGAGTAGGAATACTAAAAGAAGCCTAGGAGCAGGAAGCACACTTTGTAAACATTGTTTAGTTTTGAGGGTAGTACCTCAAAGAGTTAGTACATTGAAAACTGAATATAATCCAAGAAAAAACCGAGAAACAATCAAATCAAAAGAGAACAGATTGCACGAGCGACCGAGAAGAGTAAGATCTTAGAAGTAAGGTCAAGTAAAGAAGGGCGCACGGTGGATGCCTAGGCACAAGCAGGCGAAGAAGGACGTGACGAACCACGAAAGGCTTCGGGGAGCAGTAAGTAAGCGATGAACCGGAGATATCCGAATGGGGGAACCCAATGCATGAAGATGCATTACTAATAAGTGAATCAATAGCTTATTAGGGCGAGACGCAGTGAACTGAAACATCTAAGTAGCTGCAGGAAGAGAAAGAAAAATCGATTTCCCAAGTAGCGGCGAGCGAAACGGAAAGAGCCCAAACCAGATGATTTATCATGTGGGGTTGTAGGACTGCAAGCAGGTAGCGTAAGTGATAGCAGAATTACCTGGGAAGGTAAGCCAGAGAGGGTGAGAGCCCCGTAAGCGAAATTGCAAGCGCGCCGAGCAGGATCCTGAGTAGGTCGGAACACGAGAAATTCCGATTGAAGCAGCGAGGACCATCTCGCAAGGCTAAATACTAGCATGTGACCGATAGTGAACCAGTACCGTGAGGGAAAGGTGAAAAGAACCCCGGAAGGGGAGTGAAAGAGAACCTGAAACCGTGTGCCTACAAGTAGTCAGAGCCCGTTAAGGGGTAATGGCGTGCCTTTTGTAGAATGAACCGGCGAGTTACGTTAATTAGCGAGGTTAAGTCCAGAAAGGACGGAGCCGGAGCGAAAGCGAGTCTGAAGAGGGCGAGCGAGTTAGTTGATGTAGACCCGAAACCAAGTGACCTACCCATGACCAGGTTGAAGGTGCGGTAAAGCGCACTGGAGGACCGAACCCACGTAAGTTAAAAATTGCGGGGATGAGTTGTGGGTAGCGGTGAAATTCCAAACGAACTTGGAGATAGCTGGTTCTCTCCGAAATAGCTTTAGGGCTAGCCTGGTGCGAGGATGATCATGGAGGTAGAGCTCTGTTTGGACGAAGGGCCCATCAAGGGTTACTGAATTCAGATAAACTGCGAATTCCATGGATCAAAGCACTGGAGTCAGACTGCGAGTGATAAGATCCGTAGTCGAAAGGGAAACAGCCCAGATCACCAGTTAAGGTCCCAAAATCTATGCTAAGTGGAAAAGGATGTGGAGTTGCGTAGACAACTAGGATGTTGGCTCAGAAGCAGCCATCATTAAAAGAGTGCGTAATAGCTCACTAGTCGAGTGACTTTGCGCCGAAAATTTACCGGGGCTAAGCATAGTACCGAAACTGTGGATGTGTAGTAATACACGTGGTAGGAGAGCGTTCTAAGCGCGGAGAAGCTTAACCGAGAGGATAAGTGGAGCGCTTAGAAGTGAGAATGCCGGTATGAGTAGCGCAAGATAGGTGAGAATCCTATCCGCCGAAAGACTAAGGTTTCCTGGGGCAGGCTCGTCCGCCCAGGGTAAGTCGGGACCTAAGGCAAGGCCGAAAGGCGTAGTCGATGGACAACAGGTAGAAATTCCTGTACTGCGTTAGATCGTTAAAAACGAAGGAGGGACGCAGGAGGCAAAGAACGCATGGCGCTGGAAGCCCATGTTTAAACGATAAGTGTGGAGAAGAGTCAAATGCTTTTTTCCAGAAAGCACAAGTCGTGATGAGGAGCGAAATTAAAGTAGCGAAGGTTCTAGAGTCACACTGCCAAGAAAAGCTTCTAGTGAGAGCTAACGTACCCGTACCGCAAACCGACACAGGTAGTCGAGTGGAGAACACTAAGGTGAGCGAGAGAACTCTCGTTAAGGAACTCGGCAAAATAGCCCCGTAACTTCGGGAGAAGGGGTGCTGGTGTAAGAGCCAGCCGCAGTGAATAGGCCCAAACAACTGTTTATCAAAAACACAGGTCTCTGCAAAGTCGAAAGACGACGTATAGGGGCTGACACCTGCCCGGTGCTGGAAGGTTAAGGAGAGAGGTTAGCGCAAGCGAAGCTTTGAACTGAAGCCCCAGTAAACGGCGGCCGTAACTATAACGGTCCTAAGGTAGCGAAATTCCTTGTCGGGTAAGTTCCGACCTGCACGAAAGGTGTAATGATTTGGGCACTGTCTCAACGAGAGACTCGGTGAAATTATAATACCCGTGAAGATGCGGGTTACCCGCGACAGGACGGAAAGACCCCATGGAGCTTCACTGCAATTTGATATTGAGTAGCTGTTAAACATGTACAGGATAGGTAGGAGCCAGAGAAGATAGTACGCCAGTATTATCAGAGGCAATGTTGGGATACTACCCTTGTTTGATGGCTGCTCTAACCAGGGCCTCTAAGCGAGGCATGGGACAGTGTCAGATGGGCAGTTTGACTGGGGCGGTCGCCTCCTAAAGAGTAACGGAGGCGCCCAAAGGTTCCCTCAGAATGGTTGGAAATCATTCACAGAGTGTAAAGGTATAAGGGAGCTTGACTGCGAGAGCGACAACTCGAGCAGGGACGAAAGTCGGGCTTAGTGATCTGGTGGTACCGCATGGAAGGGCCATCACTCAACGGATAAAAGCTACCCTGGGGATAACAGGCTTATCTCCCCCAAGAGTTCACATCGACGGGGAGGTTTGGCACCTCGATGTCGGCTCGTCGCATCCTGGGGCTGAAGTAGGTCCCAAGGGTTGGGCTGTTCGCCCATTAAAGCGGCACGCGAGCTGGGTTCAGAACGTCGTGAGACAGTTCGGTCCCTATCCGTCGTGGGCGTTGGAAATTTGAGAGGAGCTGTCCTTAGTACGAGAGGACCGGGATGGACATACCGCTGGTGTACCAGTTGTTCTGCCAAGGGCATAGCTGGGTAGCTACGTATGGAAGGGATAAGCGCTGAAAGCATCTAAGTGCGAAACCCCCCTCAAGATGAGATTTCCCATACGAAAGTAGTAAGACACCTCAAAGACGATGAGGTAGATAGGCTAGGAGTGGAAGAGCCGTGAGGTTTGGAGCGGACTAGTACTAATCAGTCGAGGACTTGACCAAAGTGAGTGCAAGCTAAAGATTGCGGAAGGTAAATTTCGAAGGATTATATTTAGTTTTGAGTGTAAAAACTCAAAAAGAGAAAAGTACGGTGGCAAGAGCAAGAAGGAAACACCTGTAACCATGCCGAACACAGCAGTTAAGCTTCTTAACGCCGAGCGTAGTTGGTGGGAGACTGCCTGCGAGGGTAGGACGCTGCCGTGCTTTATGGAGGATTAGCTCAGCTGGGAGAGCATCTGCCTTACAAGCAGGAGGTCACAGGTTCGAGCCCTGTATCCTCCATACCGAGTCGTTAGCTCAGTCGGTAGAGCATCTGACTTTTAATCAGAGGGTCGACGGTTCAAGCCCGTCACGACTCATGGCCCCATTTTGCGGGTGTGGCGGAATTGGCAGACGCGCTAGATTTAGGTTCTAGTGTTTTCGGACGTGTGGGTTCAAGTCCCACCACCCGTATTCGCCAGTATTGTACCATATTTACATTATGCCGATTTAGCTCAGTTGGTAGAGCATCTGTCTTGTAAACAGGGGGTCGTACGTTCAAATCGTATAATCGGCATTTCATATTTATGCGGAAGTAGTTCAGTGGTAGAACATCACCTTGCCATGGTGGGGGTCGCGGGTTCGAATCCCGTCTTCCGCTTTCATTACTTGCCGGGGTGGCGGAATTGGCAGACGCACGGGACTTAAAATCCCGCGATTGGTTTCAATCGTACCGGTTCGACTCCGGTCCTCGGCACTTAATGATGCACCCTTAGCGCAACTGGATAGAGTGTCTGACTACGAATCAGAAGGTTGAAGGTTCAAATCCTTCAGGGTGCATTTGCGGGAAGTGGCTCAGTTTGGTAGAGCACCTGGTTTGGGACCAGGGGGTCGCAGGTTCGAATCCTGTCTTCCCGATTGTAATCTTGATTTTATCGGTTACATAATTTGTTGGCGGTGTAGCTCAGCTGGCTAGAGCGTCCGGTTCATACCCGGGAGGTCGAGGGTTCGATCCCCCCCGCCGCTATTTGCTAGAGCTTGGACCTTTAGCTCAGTTGGTTAGAGCAGACGGCTCATAACCGTCCTGTCGTAGGTTCGAGTCCTACAAGGTCCATAATAGATATGGAGTTTGTACTTTTACTTAATAATATCGCGGGATGGAGCAGTCTGGTAGCTCGTCGGGCTCATAACCCGAAGGCCGGTGGTTCAAATCCACCTCCCGCAATATGGTCCATTGGAGCAGTGGTTTATCTCGCCTCCCTGTCACGGAGGAGATCATCGGTTCAAATCCGATATGGACCGTAGGATGGCTCGGTAGCTCAGTCGGTAGAGCAAAGGATTGAAGCTCCTTGTGTCGGCGGTTCGATTCCGTCCCGCGCCATTATTTTAATATTACTTTTTGCGGGTATAGTTTAGTGGTAAAACGAAAGCCTTCCAAGCTTTAGTCGCGAGTCCGATTCTCGTTACCCGCTTTTGGGGCCTATAGCTCAGCTGGTTAGAGCGCACGCCTGATAAGCGTGAGGTCGATGGTTCAAGTCCATTTAGGCCCATTTATGGAGACTTACTCAAGTGGCTGAAGAGGCGCCCCTGCTAAGGGTGTAGATCGGGTTATTCCGGTGCGAGAGTTCAAATCTCTCAGTCTCCGTATTGAAATTCCTAACGTTTGACGTTAGGAATTTTTTTTACAGTAAAGTTGTAGGAACAGAAAGGGGAAGAGACAGAAGAATTGGCGAATAGTATTATAACTAATATAGAAATGATTGCTGCAATGTATGAAAACGGTCTTTTGGGCAATAAAAAATTGCCAGAAGATGCTAATCCCAATTTGCTTCCTTTTTCCGCAGAAAATGCTTTATACTTTACCTTGCCCACAGCACTTAATTATCAGAGAAATTCCTATAGCCTTTGGGAAAACGCAAAAAGACGTATGTTGACGATCAAACGAATTTTGTTTTTTCGCCAGAAAGTGTCTGTCAGGCTAGCTATCAGGAGGTTCAAGAGGCGCTGGTAAGGTATCGCCTCGCGGTTAAAAAAAACAAGCAGACAGATATTTGGTTGAGACTGTGTCAGACATTAGAGCAAGAATTTGGCGGAAGCGTGTTGACCTTTATTGAAAGCTTTGATAATGATGTGGTTAAAATCCGTCACTACATGCAGGTTGAAGTCAAGGGTTATTTTTCTTATCTTTCTGAAAAGAAATTATGTAACTACTGGTTGTTTTTATTGAACCAATATGTGAAGGTTAAGCTTAAAAACGTGAGTAAAATTGAGATAGCAGCTGATACTCATATCATTAAAGCAAGTAAAAAATTAGGCTTAATTAATAAGGAGCAGTTGACCAGTAGTCAGGTTCAAGATATTGTGATCAAGGCTTGGTCTGATTTGCTCAAAAACGTTGGAGATAACCCGATAGACTTTCAGACCCCAGTTTGGCTGTGGGCTAGAGATGGGTTTCCAACTATAGTTGCGGAAGGGTAGTTAGCGTGATTTTTAAGCCCTTATTTTGTAAGTTTTAGTTTTTTAAAGATAGAAAAGTGATTTTTTACGTAAAAGTCTTGCAAGCTGCTTGATAATCCTGTATTATAAGTAGCGTTGTGATTCAGCTAGTTAAGCGTAACTGGCTGATGAAAAGTTATTGACTTTCAATCACAAATTCGGTAAGATAATTAAGCGTCTGAATGACGTCAAGCCGATAATGTCGACCCGTTGGTCAAGTGGTTAAGACATCGCCCTTTCACGGCGGTAACATGGGTTCAAATCCCGTACGGGTCATTACCAGTTTTGGTATATTTACATTTTGGAGGATTACCCAAGTGGCTTAAGGGGACGGTTTTGAAAACCGTTAGACGGTTTTGCCGTGCGTGGGTTCAAATCCCACATCCTCCTTTAATAATATCGCGGGATGGAGCAGTCTGGTAGCTCGTCGGGCTCATAACCCGAAGGCCGGTGGTTCAAATCCACCTCCCGCAATATGGTCCATTGGAGCAGTGGTTTATCTCGCCTCCCTGTCACGGAGGAGATCATCGGTTCAAATCCGATATGGACCGTAGGATGGCTCGGTAGCTCAGTCGGTAGAGCAAAGGATTGAAGCTCCTTGTGTCGGCGGTTCGATTCCGTCCCGCGCCATCAGCCTGGAGGAGTAGCGAAGTGGCTAAACGCGGCGGTCTGTAAAACCGCTCTCTCTGAGTTCGGCGGTTCGAATCCACCCTCCTCCATAATAGGGATATAGTATAAAGGTAGTACATCGGTCTCCAAAACCGCTAGTGTGGGTTCAATTCCTACTATCCCTGTTTACCTCATGGCGGAATTGGTGAAGGGGTTAACACACCGGTTTGTGGATCCGGCATACATGGGTTCGAATCCCATATTCCGCCCTAGCATTGGGATATAGCCAAGTGGTAAGGCACTAGACTTTGACTCTATTATGCGCTGGTTCGAATCCAGCTATCCCAATCTATTAATAGAATATTCAATGGCGGTGTAGCCAAGTGGTAAGGCAGAGGTCTGCAAAACCTTAATCGTCGGTTCAAATCCGATCTCCGCCTTTAATGGTTCACTCATTGAACTATTGATTTAAAAAATATGGCGGTGTGGCGGAATTGGCAGACGCGCCAGACTCAAAATCTGGTGTCCGTTTAGGACGTATCGGTTCGACCCCGATCACCGCTATTGTCTAACAGCTCTCCAACGGGAGCTGTTTTTGTTTAGCAAATTCCGGCTTTTTCTTTTTAAAAATTGCACAAGTAAAGCGGAATCTTTATAATACCTTTAGATGGAGGTAGCTTAATGAATATTGGTATTTTTACCGATACATATTTTCCGCAAATCAGTGGCGTAGCGTCTTCGGTTAAGACACTTAAAGAGGCACTTGAGGAGCAGGGACATAACGTATTTGTTTTTACAACAACTGATCCGCACGTTGCCAAGGGCACCGTAGAGGCCAATGTTTTTCGCTTCAGTAGTATGCCGTTTATTTCGTTTACTGACCGTCGCATTGCCTATAGGGGTTTCTTTGAGGCAACTAAAGTAGCGCGGGAAGTGAATCTTGATGTGGTTCACACGCAGACTGAATTTGCCCTCGGAATGATTGGCAAATATGTGGCGCACCAGTTAAAGATTCCCGCAATTCATACCTACCATACAATGTATGAAGATTACTTGCATTATGTGCTGAATGGTCACCTTTTGCGGCCATACCATGTTAAACAGTTTACCAGTGTCTTCCTTAAAAATATGGATGGCGTGATTGCACCTAGCATGCGCGTAGAAAAGCTTTTGAAGCGCTACAAGATATCTATCCCAATGGAGGTGATCCCGACTGGTGTGGACGTTAAGAGCTTTAATCAGCCGGCAACGCATGATGTTCGTCGGGAACTTGGAATTGAGCCGGATGTTCCGGTACTCTTAACCCTTAGTCGCATTGCTGGTGAAAAAAAGATTGACCGGATCTTAAATGTGATGACGGAAGTTGTTGATGAATTTCCGCGCGCCCAGCTGGTGATTGCTGGTGGTGGTCCCGACGTTGAGGTATTGCAAGACCAAGTTGAGCGATTGACGCTTGAGGACAACGTAATTTTTGCTGGTGATGTGCCACATAGTGATGTTGGCTCTTTCTACCAAATGGCTGATCTTTTTGTTTCGGCGAGTGATACTGAAACGCAGGGCTTGACTTATATTGAAGCTCTTGCAGCCGGGACAAAATGTGTGGTATACGATACCGACTATACTGAACAGATTTTTGATGACTTGGCTTTTGGACAAGTTTTTACACGTCCAAGTGATATGCGGGATGAAATCTTATTCTATTTGAAAGAAGAAAAGACGGCTATTCCTGCCGAAAAACTCGAAGCCAAGCTAAAGCAGATTTCTGCCGAGCGCTTTGGTGAAAAAGTTCATCAATTCTACGAAGAAGTAATTGCAAACTACCAAGAAGACCCTAAAGAGGATACAAATGATTAGAATCAATATGTTTTCCCAAGCAGATTCCGTTGAAGGCCAGGGGGTTGGCTCGGCCTATCAGGAACTGATTAACTTGCTGAGAACGCACTTAGTCGATGAGTTTTATATAACCAACAACAAGTACGGCGCAAGCGATCTGACCCATTACCACACGGTTAATCCGACTTATTTTGCTAATAGCTTCTCACCAGCCCGTGGTCGTAAAATTGGTTATGTGCACTTTTTGCCGGAAACGCTTGAAGGTTCAGTTAAGTTGCCACCAATTGCCAAAAAAGTCTTCTACAAGTATGTTATTGATTTTTATAAACGGATGGACCAAATAGTTGTAGTCAATCCAATTTTCATTGACCATTTGGTTAAGTATGGGATTAAGCGCGACCAGGTTAAGTATATTCCCAATTTTGTAGCCAAGGATGAATTTTATCCGAAGCGTCTTGAGCAAAAGAATGCTTTTCGGCACCAGTTAGGTATTCCCCTGGATAAGTTTGTGGTCTTTGGGGACGGCCAGGTGCAAGCGCGCAAGGGTGTTGACGATTTTGCGAAGCTTGCTAGAGCCAATCCAGACATGCAATTTATCTGGGCTGGTGGTTTTTCCTTTGGTAAAATTACGGACGGCTATTCCCACTTTAAGGAACTAGTTGATAATCCACCGCAAAACCTGAAATTTACTGGTATTATTGCCAGACCAGAATTAGTGAATTACCTTAACATTGCCGACTTGTTTGTTCTGCCATCCTATGATGAACTCTTTCCGATGTCAGTTTTGGAGGCTTTTAGTTGTGGTACGCCGGTCTTACTCCGTGATCTTGACTTATATCAGGCAATTATCAGCGGTTATTATTTGAAGGGCAGCAACTTTGAAGCGCTGAATGAGCAATTGCGCCAAGTAGCCAATGACCAGGCTTTGCTTAATAAATACAGTCGCCTGTCAAATCTGGCCAGTGAAAAGTATTCTGAAGACAATCTGGCTCAGATCTGGAATGACTTCTACCATGAACAATATGAAATTGGTCGAGAATTAGGACAAATTCACTAATGAACAAGAAACATTTATGGGGAATTGCTGTTGTCTTATTAATCAGTGGGGGAGTTCTGTACGCTGAATTGAAGGGCACACCGGTTACCCAATTACTTAAAGCTGCCCAAAGTATTAATCCAGTCGCTCTGGTACTGGTTTTTGCATTGATGTTGTTGTCATACTTATTTGAAGCAAGCATCTTGGCTGTCTTAGCTCAACGCAAGGATGAACCGAAACGTTCAAAGTGGTCCTTTGTGCGGATACCACTAATTCAGGCCTTGTTCAATGCTATTACCCCAATGTCAACTGGTGGTCAGCCCTCGCAGCTGGCAGCAATGGTCCAAATGGGGGTTGAAGGTGGTCGTGCAACGTCACTGCTGCTAATGAAATTTATTATTTATCAGATTGTGGTTTTTTTAAGCTATGTGGTAACAATTATTACAGGTTTTCACCTAGTTGCTACTAGGTTTTCCGGTCTGGCGATTTTTATTGCTATTGGTTTTTTGCTTCATGTCAGTTCAATTGTCTTTTTACTGGCAATTTTGTTTGCCTACAATTGGACCAAACGGGCGGCAAATTGGTTAATGGATATCTTAGCTAAGCTGGTTAAGGCGGAGCGCGTGGAAGGCTGGCGCCAAAACACCCTTGAAAAAATTGATACTTTTTATCATGAAAGTCAAAAACTCAAACGCGAAAAAAAGAAGCTGCTGTTGAGTAGCTTGTTAACGGTACTGCAACTGCTATGCTTTTATTCTGTTCCCTATATGGTGCTCGTGGCGCTGCAAGTGCCGGCCAGCTGGGCAAGTGTCACACAAATGAATATCATGATTATCATGTTTATGGCAATTGTGCCTATCCCAGGTGCCTCGGGTGGCGCCGAATATAGTTTTCAAACGCTTTTTGCAACCTTTATTTCATCGTCCGGTACGCTAGTTTTGGGGATGTTCTTATGGCGGTTTGTCACCTACTTTATGGGCATGATTCTAGGTATCTTTGGTTGGATCATCAAACCGCAGAAAATCACTAGTCCACCAAATGATTAATTTTTACTAAAATCACTATGCTTTATTCAGCTTAAGGGTAAGATATTAGCATAGTGAGAGGAGAATAGGATGATACGGACCAAGTCTTATCTGCATTGGTTGACCAAAACTAAATTTGGCTTTTTTACCATTGTTTTATTAAGCTTTTGGCTCAAAAGCTATGCGATTTACTTAACCAAGTTTAACTTAGGAGCGGTTGGGCCGATGCAGAATTTTCTGTTGCTGGTCAACCCTCTGCCAGCAGCAATGTTGCTGTTGGGAATTGGACTTTTCTTTAATGGACGTAAGTCATATTGGATTATAGTTATTATTGATATCATCTTAAGTTTGTGGCTGTTTGCCAATATCCTGTATTATCGAGAATTTTCCAACTTTTTATCGATGTCGATTATTAAGACGTCCGGTTCAACTGCCGATAATCTGGGTAAGAGTATTGCTGGTATTACCCAAGCCAGTGATTTTCTAGTCTTTCTTGATCTGCTTGTCATTGTTGGTCTAATGGTTGGTAAGGTAATTCAATATGACCTGCGCCCGTTAAAGCTGAAATTCACCGTACTGGTTGAAGGTTTGGCGCTTGCTCTAATGGGCGTTAACTTGCTGATGGCCGAAAAAGATCGGTCGGGCCTGTTGACGCGCACTTTTGACAATAGTTATATCGTCAAATACTTGGGTATCAACGAGTACGCTGTCTATGACGGTTTTAAGACTGCTCAAACAAGTGAGCAGATGGCCAAGGCTAACGTATCTGACCTGCATTCGGTTAAAAAGTATTTGAAAATCAACTATGTCAAGCCTAATTCCAACTATACTGGCGTGGCCAAAGGCAAGAATGTCATGGTTATCCACCTGGAAAGTTTTCAGCAGTTTTTAATTGGTTACAAGTGGAAAGGCAAAGAGGTTACCCCGAACATAAATAAGCTCTATCATTCCCGAAATACGCTTAGTTTTGCTAACTTTTACAATCAAGTAGGACAGGGTAAGACTTCGGATGCGGAAATGATGTTGGAAAATTCCCTCTATGGCCTGCAGTCTGGCTCAGCTATGTCCAGTTATGGAACGTCAAACACATTTGAAAGTGCACCGGCTATTCTGCACCAACAGGGTGGTTATACTACGGCGGTAATGCATGGTGGTGCGGGTTCTTTTTGGAACCGCAATAATGCGTACAAACAGTTTGGCTACCAGTATTTCATGCCGCTGTCCTATTATCAGAACAAGCCGGAATATTATGTTGGTTATGGCCTAAAAGACAAAATCTTTTTCTCCCAGTCAATCAAGTACATTGAACGTTTGCCGCAGCCGTTTTATCTTAAACTGATTACGGTAACTAACCATTATCCGTATGAGTTGGATAAGAAGAATCAGTCGATTGCTCCAACAGATACAGGTGATGAGACGGTTGATGGTTATGTTCAGACCGCCCGTTACTTAGATCAGGCTGTGGGCGAGCTCCTTGCCTGGATGAAGAAGACGGGGCTTGATAAAAAGACGTTGCTAGTTTTTTACGGTGACCACTATGGCATTTCAGGTAACCACCACAAAGCTAGCGCAGAACTGCTCAAGCAAGATGACTTTACCAATTTTGATAATTTGAAGTTTCAACGAGTACCGCTGATGTTCCATATGAAGGGGTTAAAAGGTGGCATTAAGCAAACCTATGGTGGTGAAATTGATGTGTTGCCTACGCTGCTCAACTTGCTAGGGGTTAACAACAAAAATACCATCCAATTTGGGCATGACTTGTTAAGCAGTGCTGCACCGCAAGTTGTTGCTCAGCGTAACGGTGACTTTATAACGCCCAAGTATGCTAAAGTGGGCGGAACTTATTATGATACCAAAACGGGTGATGAGCTGGTTGACCCCAACCCCAAAGTGCGGGCCCAGTTAGTTGGTTTATCTAACCAGGTGACTACCGAGCTATCTTTGTCAGACCGAGTGATTGCAGGCAACCTCCTGCGCTTTTATAAGCCAAAGTGGTTTAAGAAAGTTAAAACTCAGGATTATGACTATAATAGCGAAAAGGCGTTGCACCAGTTATATGCTAAGGACAAAAATTCCTTGTGGGCGAAGAACCACCGAAAGTCAACTCAGAAGGACTTTAAGACTGATGCGCCAGAGTTAAAGAAATAAAACTCGAATTAGAAACTATTTTATGCTAAAATTTAGCAGTAATGTATTTGGATATTGGAGGCAGCGGATTGTATAACTTATTTATGACGCTACTAATTATTGTTTCGGTTTTAATCGTAATTGCAACAATGATGCAGCCGCAGAAGCAGCAAGATGCACTGAATGCCCTATCTGGCGGTGCAGTGTTTAGTGGCCAGACAAAGAAACGTGGTTTTGAAGCATTTATGGAGAAGGTAACAGCAGGGTTACTGGTACTATTTTTCATTTTTGCTATTGTACTGGCTTACTTGTCTTCAAAATAGACGCTGGTTCCTCCCGCTCAACCGATGGAGGAACTTTTTTTATTTATACTATGGAACGGAGATTAAGTGCATGGCCCAAAACGAGAATATTTTAGCTAATGTTTTAGAAATTTTTCGTCGAAATCCCAAAAAACAATATCAAGTTGAAGAAATAGACCGGATGCTCAGGCGAGATCGCCTTGGGTCTTTTACCGATATGGTAAAAGCGCTCGCCTTTTTGGAACAAGAAAAGAAAATCATCACTGATGGCAAGGGGCACTACCAATTAGCTCAAGAGAATATTGAGGAAGCAGGGTGCTTTAAGGCCAATAGCAAGGGTTTTGGCTTTGTTAAGTTGGAAGATGAAGATGCCGATGATGTCTTCATTGCCAGAGATTATACTGGTTCTGCCCTTGATGGTGACCAGGTTCGAATCAAAATCACGACCGGAGGCAATCCTTGGAATGGTAAGGGTCCAGAAGGTCATGTCGAAGCGGTTATTGAACGTGGCGTGAAGGATATTGTCGGTGAATTTCATCCGCTGACAGATGCCCAGGTTAAGGTTAGTCACTTCATTGGCTATGTTTTGAGTACAAATAAAAAATTGGCGGACTATCGTGTATATGTCGGTGAAAATGGTTTAAGACCACAAAAAGGGGACATTGCCAAGGTTTCGCTTACCGTTTACCCAGGTAAGGACAATCCTGATACGATGGCCGGTGTGGTTACAGAAATCATTGGAAATAAAAATATGCCAGGCGTGGATATTATGGCGATTGTGTCGAGTCACGATGTCCGCACTGAATGGGACGAAGCAGCCATGGAGCAAGCTAATGCCATTCCGGACCACGTAACTCCAGCAGAAATCGGCGACCGCGAAGACATTAGAGATCAGGCTACAGTGACGATTGATGGCGATGATTCCAAAGACTTTGATGATGCCGTTGTTCTCTGGAAAATGGCCAACGGAAACTACCATTTAGGAGTTCACATTGCTGATGTTGCTCACTACATCAAGGAAAAAACTCCACTTGACCAAGAGGCCTTTACGCGGGGCAACAGTACTTACCTGGTCGATCGAGTAATTCCGATGCTACCATTTCGACTTTCCAACGGGATTTGCTCTTTGAACGAAGGTGAAGACCGCCTGGTCTTGTCTTGTGAAATGGAAATCACCCCAGCGGGTGAGCGGGTCGCCTACCGGATCCATCCATCTGTCATGCGGTCGCACGGCCGGTTAACCTATCATAATGTTAATCAGGTCTTAGATCCGGAAAATCATGAACAATTAGCGCCGAAGTATGTCAAATTACAGGCAATGCTGCAGGATATGGCTGATTTGCACAATATCCTGTATAAAAAGCGCCACCAACGTGGGGCAATTGACTTTGAAGAGCCAGAAGCAAAAATTGTTGTCGATGACCAGGGCAAGCCGACCGACATTGTGCTCCATAACCGGGGTATTGCTGAAAAGATGATTGAATCTTTTATGTTAATGGCTAATGAGACGGTCGCGGAGGACTTTTATCGAAAGCATGTACCGTTTCTGTATCGGGTCCATGAGACTCCAGACGGTGAGCGAATTAAGAACTTCTTTGAGTTCTGTAGTGCCTTTGGTCTGCAAATCACGGCCGACCCCAACCACGTTAAGCCAGTTGACTTGCAGAAGGTAGTTGCTAAGACAACGGGGACGCCAGAAGAAGCCGTTGTGCAAATGATGATGTTGCGTAGTCTAAAGCAGGCACATTATTCTGAAGAGCCCTTGGGGCACTTCGGCTTAGCCGCTAAATACTACACTCACTTTACCTCTCCCATTAGACGTTATTCCGACTTAATGGTTCACCGCATGATTCATGAGTACGGTGAGCAGGGAACAAGTAAAAAGGTTCAGGATCATTTCGCCAGTGCGCTGCCGGAAGTTGCTGACCAAACATCAACCCAGGAACGTGTTTCCGTTGACACTGAGCGTGAAGTGAATGACCTGAAGATGACTGAATACATGGCCAATCAGGTGGGAGAACACTTTGATGCGGTCGTGGCATCAGTTACTAGCTTTGGGATGTTTATCCAATTGCCCAATACGGTAGAGGGCCTGATTCATATCTCTAATCTAACCGATGACTTTTATAGCTTCAACGAGAAGAGTATGACGTTGACGGGTCGCGGGACACATAAACAATATCGGGTGGGGATGCCAATTAAGGTCACTCTTACTACTGCAAATGTAGAGCAGCATCAGCTTGATTTTGAAGTTTATGATCCTAATGCACCTAAAAAAGGAGCTGACTCGCAGGGGCATCATGGCCGGCGTCATGATGGCGGGCGCAATGACCGTAATCATCGCAGTGGCAACCGCCGGGGCGGACAGGGCAATGGTAATCATCCTCACTTCAGTAAGTATAAGCGTTAGGTTAGAAAAGTGAAGAAAGAACATAATGAGAACTTAATTGCTCAAAACAAAAAAGCACATCATGATTATTTCATTAAAGAAACTTTCGAGGCGGGAATTGCGTTAACCGGTACCGAAATAAAATCTGTGCGGGCCCGGCATATTAGCTTACGTGATGGTTACGTCCAGATTATTAATGGTTCTGCCTTTTTGGAGAATGTGCACATTAGTGAATATAAGCAGGGTAACCGCTATAACCATGAACCAGTTCGTCAGCGCCGGCTACTGCTGCACAAGAAAGAAATTACGCGTTTAACTAAGGAACAAGCTGAACGTGGCATCGCTGTTATTCCGCTTAAAGTCTACCTTAAGCATGGTTTTGCTAAGGTATTGATTGGGGTAGGCCAAGGAAAGAAAAAGTACGATAAAAGAGAAACGATTAAAAAGCGCGACCAGGAACGAGAGCTGCGTCGACAGTATAAAGTATAAGGTGCGAAAAACGCCTTTTTTTGTTGCATAAAAAGTATAGTTAAATAAACAGCTATGTAATCTGCATGTTTAAAGTTGTAGACAAGCATTGATATTTGACTATAGTAACTCACAAATTTTACTAGAAAATTTATAATTCACCAATGTAAAATACATGTATATAGTTGATATTAAATAAAATAAAAAAATGCAATTTTAAGGTTTAAATGGTTGTGTACTTTTGTATTATTGTGTATTATTTATTAAGATAACTATTGATATAGAATAATTTATCATTGTTCGATCGATCAGTGATTTTGAATCATTTATTTACTAGTTATAGAGTGTCACAGAGGTGCTCATTTTTATATTAAGAGTTTGAATTAATAATGGAATTTAATGATGTATACCGTAATGAACGCGTAACACGCAAATTTACCAATCGCAAGGTCAATGAGAAGTTACTGGCGAAAATTATTATGCAGGCCCAGCAATCGCCCTCATTGCTCAATTCGCAGCCTTGGAAGGCTTATATGGTGACTGGTGGGGCGCTTAAGGACCTGAAGCAAGCTGTAAAGCAACAAATTGCCGATGAGGTTGAACCGCATGAAGATTTTGCCCCAACGCTTGATCTTAATTGGGATTCGTATCCCAGTCAGAATATGGCTGCAGTGGGGGCATCCCAACCCTACTTTTTCAATAATAAAATTGACTTATTCAAAGATGCTAACGATACGATGTTTAATGCGCAAGATGTCGTTTTCTTGACTATTCCAAAATCTTCTCCGTATTGGTCAGTCTTTGACTTGGGCATCTTTTCGCAGAGTATCATGCTTTTGGCAATTAATGAAGGTCTGGCCGTGATGCCAGCCCATTCAATCGTAGCTTATCCAGAATTGGCCCGCAAATACGGTCAAATTCCGGACGATGAGCTTGTCGGGATGGCAATTGGATTGGGCTTTGCGGATAAGTCGGCGGAAGTGAACGACCCTAAATACATTCCAGCGCGTCTGCCTTTTGAAAAAATTTACAAATTAGTTAAGTAAAAAGCCATTTAGGTCATTAAAAAAGCGGTTTAAATGATAAAATAAAGGGAAGAGATTTTTTTACAAAAGGTGAGATAGATATTGAATACTCCCCAATTAGCTGCTAATTTGATAGCAACTTTGGTAATTTTTGTTTTTGCTGCTTTTTTTGTAGCGGCGGAATTTGCGTTAGTCCAGACCAGGTCAAGCCAACTTGAAGACATGCTGAGCAACCACCTGGGCAACCAGCGTAAAGTTAAACGTGCCTTGTTGATGGTCCAAAATTTAAATGAATACTTGTCGACTACCCAGGTTGGTACTACCCTTGTCGGGGTAGTTTTGGGTTGGTTTTCGGCTGAAACTTTTGCTGGATTGTTTGAACGGCTACTAGTCATGCTGCACTTGAACCAGTCTGTTCTGCGTTCGGTTAGTGCCATTTTAGGGGTGATTTTGTTAACCTATTTAGAAGTGGTGGTTACCGAAATAGTACCTAAAAATATTGCGATTGACATGCCGGTGAAGATATTGTTAAAGATTGTCACTCCACTGCAGTTTTTTCACACATTGGTTTATCCATTTGTGTGGCTACTCAACTCCAGCTCCAATCTTCTTTTAAAAATGCTGGGCTTTGATTCAGCTGATGAAGAAAATGAAGTTTATTCACAATCTGAAATTATCAAATTATCACGCAAAGCCGTGCACGGTGGCGCACTGGATAAGAATGATCTGACCTACATGAAGCGGGCTTTTGAACTCAATGATAAGGTAGCCAAGGACATTATGACGGATCGGACCAGGCTAATGGTCATTAATGCTGCCGATACGATTAAGCAGGCCCTGAAGCTCTACCTAAAAGCAGGTTCTAGCCGGTTGCCCGTTGTGCGTGATCATAACAAGGATGATATTGTTGGTTACATTTATGCTTTTGATGTGGTCCAACAAAGCCAAATTGATGCTACAGTACCAGTTACTAGGATAATTAGGACAATAATTACGGTGCCTGAATCGATGCCGATTCAGGACATTCTGCATTTGATGATTAATAAGCATACGCCCATTGTTTTGGTGGTAGATGAATATGGTGGGACAAGCGGTCTGGTTACCGATAAGGATATCTACGAGGAACTGTTCGGAACGGTTAAAGATGAGATCGATGATGTTTCGGACGATTACATTATCAAAAACGAAGATGGTAACATACGGGTATCTGGTAAAACCACCCTTTATGACTTTGAACGGTATTTCCGCAAGGACCTAGAGAGCTTTCAAAATAGCGATATTATTACTATTGGTGGTTATATGATGGAACATTATCCGGACTTAAAGGAAAATGAAGCGGTTGAACTTGAGAATTTTGAATTTAAGTTAGCTAGCATAGAGCAGGGCTTTATGCGCTGGTTTGTCGTTAAGCCTTTAGGCCAAGACAAAGAGGCTAAAACGGAATAGAATTTGCGACCAAAAAAGAGTTATCAAGCATGATAACTCTTTTTATTAGCTTTAATTATTTGTTGTTGGCTAACTTGATGAATTCTGCCTTTAAGACACCTATATAGCGCAAATTGCGGTAGTAGCCCATGAAGTCCAGACCGTAACCAACTACAAATTCGTTATGGACGGTTGAGCCGTAGTATTCAATCTCAACATCAACCCTGCGCCTAGATTCCTTGTTAAGGAGGACGCAGCATTTAACGGAGCGGGCCCCCCGTTTTTTAAGCAAATCTTTCATGTATTTCAGCGTTAGGCCAGTGTCAACAATATCTTCGACAATCAGCACATCACGTCCCTGGACATCAGTCACCAAATCGGAGATCAGTTTAACTTTCCCGGTTGATTCTAATGAGTCACCGTAACTGGAAACATCAAGAAAATCGATTTCTTCTTTAACATCCATTTCACGTACCAGGTCGGTTAAAAAGAAAATTGCCCCCTTAAGCGCACCGACAACTAGCGGCTTCTTTCCGGCATAATCAGTGGTTAGTTGCCTGCCCAACTTGACACACATTGCATGGATGTCATCTTCGGTAAACAATTTATGATCAATAATGTTATTAATATTGTCGTTCTTCGGCATTTATCTACCCTTCACTTTAATCATCAGAATTTCTCAATAGAGTCGATTATAGCATCTTTTGGCGGAAAAGGTAGCTTGTTTGAGAGATTTTGCTGGGGGTAACTGTGCTAGAGACTAGTTTTGTTCGTCCAGCTGCGGTAGTTTTTTGCTACAATGGAGGAATAAGTAATTATTCACGAGGTAAATAAAATGGAAAAAGAACAAGAAATCAAGATGCTCAAGGCTTTTTCAAATGCTAATGCAACTTCAGGTTTTGAGGAAGAATTTGTTAAGTTATTTAGTGAAAGCGTCAAGGATAGCGCTGATGTCAAGGTCGATGGGATGCTCAACGTGTATGCTGCCAAGAAGGAGAATCAGGCGGGGCGCCCGCTTATTCAGCTTGATGCGCACTCTGATGCCGTCGGCTTCATCACGCAGGCGGTCAGGCCCAATGGGATGATCAAGTTTGTTCCGCTGGGCGGCTGGGTTAAGTACAATATTCCAGCCTTGCGGGTCAAAGTTAGAAACCGCCACGGTGACTACATACCGGGCGTTGTTGCTACCAAGCCACCTCACTTTATGACTGAAGCGGAGCGCAATAATGTGCCTGATGTTGCAGACATGTCGATTGACGTTGGGTCAAGTTCGCGGGCGGAAACTATTAACGACTACCAGATTGATACAGGTTGTCCGATCTTTGTTGATGTCGAGTGCGAATATAATGAAAAGTCGGGTTTATTCTTTGGTAAGGACTTTGACGACCGCTTTGGAGCAGCTGCCATGGTTGCAATTCTTGATCAGCTAAAAGGTGAAGAAACTAACTTTAACCTGGTTGGTGCTCTTTCCAGCCAAGAAGAAGTTGGCTTACGCGGAGCGTATGTCACCGCTAGGGCGGTTAAGCCGGACCTCGCCATTGTGCTGGAATCATGTCCAGCAGATGATACCTTTACTCCTGAATGGTTGTCACAAACTGGCTTAAAGCGGGGCCCCATGCTTCGGGATATGGATACCTCCTTTTTACCGAATCCAAAATTCCAACAGTATGCCTGCGACTTGGCCGATCAAAATCACATCCCGTATACGCGTTCAGTTCGTACTGGGGGTGGACAAGACGGAGCAGCTATCTACTATGAAAACGGTGCGCCGACCATTGTGATTGGGATTCCCGTTCGCTATGAACATTCACCATATTGTTTTAGTGCCTACCAGGACTTCAGGGCTGCCGTTGAGCTGGCGGTTGCACTTATTCGCGATTTAACTGCGGAAAAGTTGGCCAGTTTTACTGAATTATAAATAGCGGCTAACTTGCCAATTTAGGCAGTCACCTTGTCTGGTATGTGTGATATACTAAGTAAAATAATAAAAGTCACTAGGGGTGCGACAATTAGCTGAGAAATACCCTCTGAACCTGAACAGGACAATACCTGCGTAAGGGAAGTGTTTATGATAGATAAATGCGTACTCCTAATGAATTAACAAAGTTAGGAGTATTTTTTATGTTTACCAGATCATCAAAATGGAATGTTAAAGCGGTTATTCTGATTGCATTAATCGGCATAATTATGGGCGTAATCTACACTTATGGCTTCAACTGGGCCTTCAACTTGATCAAGCTGGCTCTTTTGCCAACCGGTTTTGCTCCGGTAACCGATGCGATCTTTACCGGTCTTTGGCTATTGGCTGGACCTTTAGCGATGTATTTTGTGCCGACCCCTGGTTCAGGAATGGTTGGTGAAGCGCTAGCAGCAATTGTCGAGATGGCGATTGGCGGCCAGTGGGGTGCGATTACGGTTTTACAAGGCCTGATCCAAGGAGCTAGTAATGAAATCGGCTTTTTCCCTAAAAAAAGTCGCTACCAGCAATTTTCGTGGCCGAGTGTCTTAACCGGTGCCTTCTTTGCTGGACTTGGAACTTTCATTCCGACGTATTTTTTATACGGTTGGAGTAAATTTAGTCTTCAGTTACAAGTGGCGATGTTTGTCGCAACCATGATTTCTGCCATTGTGTTTGACGGGATCTTGGTCAAGTTAATTACTAACTTGTTTGACCAGGCGCTGAAGACCAAAATTGCTAATGAATAAGTGTTAGGATAAAAATAATAGTTTAGACAAAAAGTCTGCTAAATCAAGGTTAAAACCTTGATTTAGCAGACTTTTGATTTGTGAACTGAAATTAATTAAAATTTTTGCTGGATCAAGTATCTAGTGAAGCGAAGATTTAAATATGAAAAATAAAATATTTTAATATGATAAAATTAAATTTTTAATTGACAAAGATGATTAAATTATGTAATATAAATCCATAACACGAAAGCGCTTATCTGTTATTTGTTTAAAAATTAGGTTAGGGTCGGTATAGGTTGATTTTAGTATTTAAATCAATAGGAGCTGTTAGATTTAAAATCATCTAGCAGCTCTTTGCTAATCTAATAAGGATGTGGCCCAGATGTCGTATTTCAAATTGCAGTTTAAACGGACGCTCAAAAGCAAATTCACTTGACTTAGCCTATTGGCCATTCTATTGAGCTGCTTCTATTTTTGGAAACAAAATTATCATCTTAATAAGTCAGATAGTCATGAACTTGTTACAGCCCGGAATAACTTGGCTACCCAAAAGGGCAACATCAAGTATTATCAAAAAGAACTAAAAAAGGGCAAAGTTGAAAAGAAAAATAAGCAACAGCTTCACAAAGATCTTAAAGAAAATCAGACTTTAGCTAGGGAAAACCAGACGCTGATTAAGGCACTTGAGACCAAGGACTGGCAGCGCGCCTATGCGATCTTGATTAAGCAAGAAAAATTTTGGCTAAATGACGCCAAGCGCAATAATGGTAGTGATTATTCACTAGCTTTGTTAAAGAGAGATTTATGTCAATTGCAGCTTCTAGCTAAGCAACATTTGGCCATGGAAAATGAACATTTCCCCATTCAGGGTGGCTTCTTTGTCCTTTTTATGATGCAAGAAGTTTTGCCACCGCTTACTATTTTGGCGGCGATTTTTATTTTAACTAAGCTATATTCAGCTGGTTATTATGAACGAATGAGATTGGGTAATTTATTACCCCAAAAGCAACTTGTCTTTACTGAATTTACTACAGGATTGATGATTACTTTTGCTTATTTTCTCTTGATCTTTTTATTGGTTTTTCTTCTTCCCAGTATCTTTTTTGGAACTGGCAACTTGAATTATCCGATTACGGGGATGAATCCAGGCGCTAAGGAATATACTTTTACGCCGATGTATCAGCTCTTTTTGCCGATTTTAGGCATAGCGTTCTTGAGTTTTGCCTTTATTACTGGGGCTGTCCTACTTATCGTACAGCTGCTTAAAAATCGCCTGCTGGCTTTATTTGCTGCTGTACTTTTACTGGGTGGTGGCATGGTACTACCCCAATATGTGGTTGCTGTCCGTAATCTTGCGCAATTTTTACCCATGAGCTACTTCTTTGCCTTACAGCCAGTAGACGGCATGTTTGGTATCAGTAATGCCTACGTGTTCACAGACGAAAGTCAACTTGTTACTTATCCGCAAGTCAACTTTAGCAATGGGCTAATTGTTTTAATAATAGGAACAGCGGTACTGTTATTTTTAAACCAGCTGCTTGCTAAGAGAATTCAAGCAGGGAGGAAAATAAAATGATTGAAATAAAAGATTTAAATCTGACGCTGCGCGAACCAATTCTTAAAGATGCCAATTTTTCTTTTCAGGAGGGGTCAATCTATCTGTTACATGCCCTCAACGGCACTGGCAAAACTAGTGTCTTGCGAACGATGGTTAACTTAATTGCCCCCAACTCTGGTCGAGTTTTGTTTGATGGTCAAAAGTTTGCTCAGGTTAAGCAGCAAGTTTTTTATTTGGAAACGTCTGACTGGTTTGACAAGAACCTCTCAGGACTCGATTACTTGAAATTTGTTAAAAGTGAATGGCAATCAGAACAAGATTTGAATTCGGCAATTGAGCGCTGGGAGATGGGTAGCTACATTAAAACTCCTATCAGGAAGTATTCACTAGGGATGAAGCAGAAGCTTTTGGTTGCTCTTTATAGGGTAAGCGATGCTAAGTACTTGTTGATGGATGAAATCAACAATGGGTTGGATGCAGATAGCCGGCAAGTACTATATCAAGAGTTGTCAGCCTGGGCTTATCAAAAGAAGTTAATTATTATGGCTTCACACTACCAAGACGAAGTGGAGAATATTGTCGATGAAACGGTGACCTTGGACCATCGTCAGTTGATTCGGGGGTAAGATTATGGCCTATTTCAAGTTGCAGTTTAAGAAGGTTATTAAGAGTAGCTTGACTTGGCTTATTCTGAGCGTGGTGCTGTTAGGTGCCGGACTTGTTTTGACTTATAATGCTGTTAGCGGCGACCAATCTTCGATTAGAACAGAAGTAACTCGGGAACTAGATCGTAAGAAACAGGTTCAGCCCAAACTGTCCGGAGATAACAAGCAAGTTAAAAAAGATCGTGCTATCTTAACAGCTTTGAACCAAAGAAACTGGCAGCTGGTCTACCGAATGATGATTAAGCGGAATAGGGAGCAAGTGGCACGGATAAAAATTGGCAGAGAAAAGTATAGGCAAGCTACTTTACAAAAAAACAACCGTTTGCAAGCTCTTTTGCGGGCAAACGTACCTGAAGAAGACGAGCAAAGGCCTAAGCGTGGGTTTTTATTTCTATTCAAGTTGCTGGAAGGCTATTTACCTGCTTTGATTACTGTAATGCTTTGTTTTGTTTTGAGTAATTTATTTGCAGCCAAGTACGTTGACCAGTTAAATCGTGATAACATACTGCCTAGGAAAAACATTTTGGCTCTGGACCTGATTCTGGGTCTTTTAGTAGCCAGTGGTTTAACTTTAGTAGTTCGATTGCTTATTTTTGGCGTTAGTAGTCTACTTTTTGGTCCTGGTTCACTTGCTTATCCTATATCTGGTGTTATGCTACCTAAGCCGCAAGCCCAGTATTTACCGTTATCTCATTGGCTGGCGCAGACATTAAGTTTAACTGCTTTGGTAGGAATTTTCATCGTGTTCTTAATTCTATTTTTGGCGCAAGTTACCCGTAACCAGCTAAGCTGCCTCTTCTTAGCGCTAGTTCTACTTTTGGGTGGCGCCATTTTACCCCTGATTTTGCAATCGGCGTCAAAAGAGGTGGGCCATTTACAAACTTCAATAGTACGATATTTGCCATCAACTTATCTCTTCTCTGCCCAAGTGGTGACAGGTAAGTGGGGAACGAATTTAGAAGATCCACAGATTAACTTTGCTGTTGGTTGTCAAGTTTTGGTCAGCGCGATTGCTGTACTGGCAATCTTAAATCTAGTGTGGCCTAAAGTGGAAAGTCGAATTGTTAAGCATATAAACTAGTAATTAACAGAATATTTGTACGTGCAATTATTAAATTTAGCTATGTATAATGAAAGAGCCTTGAAAGCTGTTGACTTCCAGGGCTCTTTGCGTGCCGGTTTACTTAATGTTTTCGCTTAAAACGGCATGTACTTTAGTGGTCAACATATCGATGGCCACATCGTTGGCACCGCCTTCGGGGATGATAATATCGGCATAGCGCTTGGTTGGTTCGATAAACTGATGATACATTGGCTTGACGGTGCCAAGATATTGTTCAATGACCGAATCAAGCGACCGCCCCCGTTCTTTAATATCACGTTCGAGGCGCCTAATAAAGCGAATATCGTCATCGGTGTCAACGTAGACTTTAATATCCATCAAATTGCGAATGTCTGCGCTAGCTAAAACTAAAATTCCTTCTAAAATGATTATATCGGCAGGTTCAACGTGAATAGTGTCGGTGCTTCTAGTGTGCTTTTTGAAGTCGTAAACCGGCATTTCAATTGCTTGATATTCAAGTAATGATCTCAACTGCTGCTTAAGTAGCGCTACATCAAATGCGTCTGGATGATCGTAATTGATATTCATCCGGATGTTCATCGGGATGCCAGTATTATCCTTGTAATAGGAATCCTGCGTCATGATTAAAACGTGTTCATTTTCTTGCATTTGCTCAACTATTTTGCGGGCAATAGTGGTTTTACCACTACCAGAACCACCGGTAATACCGATCACGACCGGTTTTTCGAGTTTAGACATGTTGACACTCCTTTTTATCAATAAACATTTTACTTTACTTTCCCACTAATTACCAACGTATAGGGTAAAAAGGTTTTTTATTGAAAAAGAAAAATTATAAAAGGATTGACATATCAAATGAAAGCGATTACTATTAATCTGGTACCAAAAAAATAAAATTTATCACTAATTAATGTTTATTTTAGCTAATTTAAACGAATATTAACTTAAAAAAGAACCATATAATTATTTTAAAGAACCAATTAGAGCGAGACCATGGAATATAAGGAAAGATCAGCTGCAATCCAAGCGCAGGAATATTTAGAACAACTAATTAAGTTCAACCGTAAAAGCAAGGTATTGCCGTCACAAAGGGAAGTTGCAGAGCAGCTTAATATTAGTCGCAACGCCGTTATGCACGCACTAGAATGGCTAAAGAGTGAGGACCAGGTTGCAGTTAAAGAGCGCACGGGCATAGCTGCTAATTCCAAAATTGATATTAACATGCTTGGTATGGAGTCAATGACTGCCGAATTGAAAACTAAGTCCGTAACAATAAGGCATTTATCAACCGAACTTATTTCGCCCACACCAGGCTTAAGGAAGTTTTTCGGTGCTGAGGTTGAGCAATTAATCAAAATTAGCCGGGTCAGACTAACTGCTGGTGTTCCGTTGACGTATGAGATAGCTTATTTTGATCAAAGTCGATTTGCCAAATTGGCCACAACGGACTTTACTGATCGTCCCTTATATGAATTTCTGAACCAGCAATACGGAATCAAGCCAGCGTACGGGCAAGAAACGATTACCTGTGTTTTAGCCGATCAAAGAACTAGTGAAATTTTAACAGTGCAGGAAGGAACGCCCTTATATCAAGTACAAAGCTGCAATTACCAATCAGATGATACCCCTTTGGAAACTACAGACCAATATTTGACTGGGAGTCGCTTTAAGTATCATTTTAAGGCTAATAATATTTATGATTACCGCGAGGATTAATCATGTTATTTAAAGAAATATATACCGACTTGAACCGAAAGATAAAGGCAAAAGAGTATCCTCCTGGCAGTACGTTGCCAACGGAAATAGAACTTCAACACATTTATCAGGTTAGTCGCACAACGGTTCGTAAGGCAATTGACCAGTTGGTGGCAGAAAACCAAGTTGTGCGCAAAAAAGGAAGTGGTATTTTCGTTGCACCAACGATTTCAAAACAAAATATTTTAGAGATGACGGGCATCATTAAACCGCCATACCTTGAATCTTCGGATCGGGTGAAATTTAAAGATGGTTATCTAAGACTAGTGGGACCATATTATGCTGATCTGTTTAAGATCAACGCTAATGAGCTTTTGTATGATATTTCTTTCTTAACGGCAATTGCAGGAAAGTTAACCAGTGAAAGATTATTGTTGCCTTTAGACCAATTCCCTGATTTTGATCCTGCTTGTTTAAAGGTTACGCCAATAATTGAGGTAGTTAACGCGGGCAAGTTAAATCCAGCAGATGTTTTTCAAGATTTTCAATTAATCAAGGCAACAGATGAGCTTAGTAAGCAACTTGGTGTGGCGGAACAGGGACCAGTCTTTAAAATAACGAACCTTTTTTCAACTAAAGAGGGCAAAATTGTAGCTGTTGAGTACAGGCTACAAGACGCTTTAACTACTAAGTACTCAATTGATTTTAGTTAATGGAGGAAAAATAATGATTAAACTTGTCAGAGTGGATCACCGTCTTGTTCACGGTCAGGTGGCTGTTTCCTGGTTTAATAGTTTGGATGTTAATACGATCTTCGTGGTAAACGATGATGTCGCTAAGGATGATTTTCGTAAATCGGCTATCAGGTTAGCCAAACCGGAGAATGCCAAATTGGTCATGAAATCTGTTGCTGACAGTATTAAGGCAATTAATTCTGGTGTGACAGATAAGTATAAGATGTTGGTTGTTGTAGAGTCAGTTGCAGATGCAGTTAAATTGCTTAAAGGTACTACAGATGAAATTAAGGGTATAAACCTAGGTGGTACTAAGCCCCGTGAAGGAACTAAGAATTATTCTAAAACAATTAATTTGACTGCTGCAGAAGCCAATCAATTAGCTGAATTGCAGGAAACAGGCGTTGATGTTTGGATTCAGCAGGTTCCGAGCGAAGAGCGGCAAGAATTTCACAAATAAAATGGGAGCTGAGTTATGAATGTTTATTTAACCGCAATTATTTTAGCTTTAATTGCGATGATGGGAAATGGTGAGTACTTTTTAGGGTCATCGATGTTATCAAGACCACTAGTAACGTGTACGTTAACTGGGCTGGTATTAGGAAACTTGCAGCAGGGAATTATCATGGGTGCAACGCTGGAACTGGCATTTGTGGGGTCGTTCTCAATTGGCGCTGCGATTCCACCAGAGATTATCTCTGGCAGTGTATTAGGAACTGCCTTTGCGATTGGAGCAGGTAAGAGTACAGCAGTTGCCTTAACTTTAGGTATTCCAATTGCGTCGTTAGTACTAGTGATTAAAAACCTTTGCTTTATTTTTATTTTGCCATACTTTGTACACCATGCCGATAAGTATGCCGCAGCAGGCGATGGCAGTGGAGTAAGTCGAATGAATGTCCTGGGTGGTTTTTTATCGGTTAACTTACCAATTGGACTGGTCGTTGGTATTTCTTATGTATTAGGAAGTCCAGTAATTAAGGGCATCCTAGGTGTGATTCCGCAATTTGTGATTAATGGGTTAGGGATTGCCACCGGTTTGTTGCCGGCCTATGGATTTGCGCTCTTGATGAAGATGATGATTAACAAAAATAATGTCACCTTCTTTATTATTGGTTTTGCCTTAGCAGTTTACCTCAAGCTGTCTGTTACCGGAGTTGCTATTTTTGGAGCTTGTCTAGCCCTGATTTTAACCGGTTATTCAGCTTTTAAGGGTAAGCCGATAGTAAATGGAGTATCAGGTACGAACAAAACAGAAGTGAATACTGGTCAAGGAGGCATTGATTATGAAGATGAAGAATTCTAAGTTACTTACCCGAAAGGATTTAATGAAAACTTTCTGGCGTTCGTTTACGATGGAATGGGCCTGGAACTATGAGCGGCAAATGAACTTGGGTTATGCCTATTCAATGATTCCAGCTTTGCGAAAAATATACGGTAATAACAAAGAAAAATTAACAGCGGCCTATCAACGTCACCTTGAATTTTATAATGTAACGCCGTGGCTAAGTACTTTTCCGTTGGGCATTTCGATTGCAATGGAAGAGCAGAATGAACTTGATCCGGATTTTGATGCTGACTCAATCAACAGTATTAAAGTTGCTTTGATGGGGCCCTTGAGTGGAATTGGTGATTCTTTCTTCTGGGGAACCTTACGTGTTATTGCAACGGGGATTGGTACTTCCTTAGCGCTACAAGGGAATATCCTGGGGCCAATTCTGTTTTTGCTGATTTTCAATATACCGGCCTTGCTGGCTCGGTATTACGGCTTATTCGTGGGCTATAATATTGGTTCTTCCTTCATCGACAAAGTCCAAAAAACTGGCCTGATGGATAAATTAACCTATGGTGCCTCTGTGTTAGGTTTGGCGGTAGTTGGTGCAATGGTGGCATCGATGGTCACCCTCAAGATGCCGTTAAAGATTGGTAGTGGAGCAGATGCGACTACTGTCCAAAAAATTTGTGACGGAATTGTTCCGGGTATTTTGCCCCTACTCTTTACCTTCTTTATTTTTTGGCTCGACAAGAAGGGCTGGAAGTCACAATACATTTTGTTATTGATTGCGGCAATCGGTATTTTCGGTGCATGGTCAGGAATACTCGGCCAGTAATTTTCAAGGAGGTAATTGGTGAAAAGTATAGAAGATTATGTGAAATTAGAACCCCAATATTATCGGTATGTCTTGGCAAACTATCAAGAATTGTTTGTCCAAAAATTTGCTGAGCTTGACACGAGTAAGATTGATAATGTGGTGATTTATGCAACAGGTTCAAGTGCTAATGCTGCTTATGGCGCCTTACCCCTGATGAGTAAAGTGCTGGGGATGCCGGTCCAGATTGAGGAACCATCTATTGCTGAGAATTACTTGCTAAAGGTGAAGCAAAACACCCTTTGTATTGCAATTTCTCAGGGAGGACATAGTTATTCAGTAGTTAAGCTTATTGAACGGTTGCAAGCAACTGGTCATGCGGTCTTTACGTTAACTAGTGAACTCACTAGTCCGGTTGCCCGTGTCAGTCAAAATGTCTTAACAATGGGTATGCCAGTTGAAGAAATGCCATACGTTAGTGCAGGTTACAGTATCGAAATTTTGGATCTAATGATAATTGCTCTAACTATTGCTCAAAAAGAACAAAGGCTAACAACAAAAGAATTTAACCAATATTTAGCCGAATTAAGGACCATAGCCCAAAATTTACCTGACGTTATCAGGCGTGCAAGTGAATGGGTTGCTCGGCAGTTACCTAGCTTTGTCACCGCTAAAAGACTAATGTTCATCGGTTATGGTGCGGCTTATGGTGTAAGTCGTGAAGGAGAAACTAAGACTACTGAAGCCGTGCGGATTAGTTCTTGGGGCAAAGAGCTAGAAGAATACATGCATGGGCCCTATCTCGGACTCACAGCTGATGATTTCATCATTTGTTTGGAACCAAATGGTAAGTTGCAGAAGCGGGCAGACTTGCTAAAACAATTTTTGGATAAGCATGTTAATAACATCTATACCATTTATGCCAACGATGCGCGGAATAAGCAAGGTCATGACTTGAGTCTTGGCATCGAAACGGATGAATTATTGACGGCACTCTTTATGACCGTACCGGTTCATTTGCTGGCCTACAGTTTGTCAAAAGAGCACGGTCATGACTTGCAACACTCTGCTTACCCAGACTTCGATGAAATCACTTCGTCAAAAATATAAGTACTACTAGCAATAATTTTAGAAAACAAGAGGAATAAGATGCGTAAATATAATCAAGAAAAATTAGTTAACAGTATGAATGGCGCGCTTAAGTTGCGTGAACAGATTAATGAGATCATCGATCCCTTATTTGAACAAGGGATTTCAAATATTTGTTGGTTGGGCATTGGTGGTACATACGCTTCTGGGATGCAGGCCAATATCCATATGAAAGAAAAGACCGCCCTAGAAACGTTTTATCAAAATGCTGCTGAGTATCTCGTTACTGGCAACAAGCGAATTACTGCTAAAACCTTGGTAGTGATTTCATCAGTTACTGGTAACACGCAGGAAATGGTCGATGCTGTTAAGCGGTTGAATGAGGTAGGGGCAACTATCTTGGGCTTCATGGATGATTCTAAGGCCAAACTAGCTGCAAGTTTAACCTACTGCATTTCATACCCGGAAAATGAACAACTGAAGTTTTTCATGGTTGGTGACCGGCTAATGTACCTAAATGGTGAATTTCCAGACTACGAAGACTTCTATCAGGAAATGGACGCCCACTTTGCTGAAGATATTGCTCAAATTGGTAAGCAAGCAGATGATTTTGCGCAAGAGTTTGCTATTAAGCACCATGAAGATGCACTTCATTACTTTGTTGGTGCCGGTAACCAATGGGGGGCAACTTATTCTTACGCTATGTGTTATTGGGAAGAGCAACACTGGCTTAGAACGCGCGCAATTGAGTCTGCTGAATTCTTTCATGGAATGTTTGAAGTGGTGGAACGTGATACTCCCGTTACGGTATATGTTGGCGAGGATACACAAAGAGCACTCAGTGTGCGGGTAGCTAAGTTCTTACCGGAAATTTGTGGTAATTACACCATTATTGATACCAAAGATTATGCTTTACCAGGCTTTTCAGAAAAGTACCGCGGAACTTTGTCGCCCTTTGTTTTCCATGAAATTAATAACCGGATTGATGTCCATATTGAACATCTCAACCGGCACCCGATGGATATCCGGCGCTATTATCGTGCCTTAGATTATTAAAAAAGGTGGGCTTGACCGTAATGACTGGAGTGATAATCTGTACCCATGGCAGTTCTGCACCAGAATTATTGAATTCTGCGGAAATGATTTGTGGAAAACAAGTAAACTGCCGTACTGTAAACTTTGCAATGGGCGAATCGCTAGATGATTTAGAGCAAGAATTGCGTCAAGCAATCGCCTCACTTTCTGGACCAATAATCGGTCTAACCGACTTGAAAGGTGGGACTCCGTTCAACATCTTGGTAAAACTAGTTGCTAGCCAACCAGATATGGAAATTGTGACCGGAGTGAATATTCCACTACTACTTGAATTGTTTATTAACCGTGAACAAGTTGCGCTTAAAGAGTTAGTCAAGCTAGCGGTTGAAGCAGGGAAAAGCGGTGTATACCACTATCAAGAGGAAACACCAAGCAAGACTGATGAAGAATTTTAAGGTAAAAATGCGAAGCGTAAAGCGACGCATTTTTTATTTTATTTGTGAGTGAAAGTGCTATCATGGTAAGTATCTAAACAGAAGCAAAAAAGCTTTAATTAAGGAGGCAAAATCATGTTTTTATCTGAAAATTTAGCCAGTTTGTTAAAAGGCAGTGTTATTGGCAGAGTGAGTGCAGTAGTTCTTGTTGTTTTAGGGCTGGTTGAGCTGCTACTTAGCATAAAATACAGTAAGCAAATATTACAAAAAGGGACCCAAAATGGTTTTGCTCCAATTTCAATAGCTTCGTCCTTATTCTTTGGTCTTGTCTTACTGGTAGTAGGTATTATGCTGTTGATTGCGACGTTTTAAGGGCTAGGCAAACTAGTTATTTTCAATGGGAATTTCACTTTTTTATAGAAAGCGCTAACGCAAAAGTGCTATAATAAAGTAAATCTTATGATACATTCAGGAGGAATACACTATTATGGCAAAACAGACAATTATGCTAAATTGTAGTGCTGGAATGAGTACTTCATTACTGGTAACTAAAATGCAGCAGGCAGCCGAAGAACAAGGGATTGATGCGAAGATTTTCGCTGTTCCAGCAGCGGAGGCCGATAACCACATTGAGCAGGATGATTTGGATTGTGTTTTGCTGGGGCCACAGGTTCGTTACATGGAAAATGACTTTAAAAACAAGGTCAAAGGTCGCGGAAAAGATGGCAAAGATATCCCACTAAGCGTGATTGACATGCGCGCTTACGGTATGATGGACGGCAAGAAGGTTTTACAACAAGCTGAAGACCTAATTAACGGGTAATACAGGAGATAGAGATGGCAGAAAATAATACATCTGAACAGGCAACTTTGGAATCAGCGATGGGCTTAATTGTCAATGGTGGTAACGCCAAAAGTTCGGCATTTGAGGCTATTCGGCTGGCAAAAACAGGTGATATTGAAGGTGCTCGGGCCAAACTGAAGGAAGCTGATGAAGCGCTCAACGAGGCCCATAATTCGCAAACAGGAATGCTAACCAAAGAGGCACAGGGTGGTCATACCACGGTTACCTTGCTGGTGGTGCACTCACAAGATCACCTGATGAACGCAATTACCTTCAGAGATTTAGCTGGTGAAATGGTCGATTTATACGAAAAACTGTATGAATCTGGTACTTTAACCAAGTAACTGGCAGTTTACTGTTATTGAATGCAAACAAAAAGCGAAGTTAGTAATAACTTCGCTTTTATGATGCTTAAAAATCCTAGTCGAGATCTAAACCGTTAGTTTGGATCACTTTCTTATACCAGTCAAAGGAATCCTTGCGTGAACGCATTAGGTTACCTTCGCCAGCGTCATTTTTGTCAACATAGATAAAGCCATAACGTTTATCCATTTGACCAGTACCTGCTGATACCAGGTCAATTGGTCCCCATGGCAGGTAACCCATCAAGTCTACACCATCGATTTCAACTGCTTTTTCCATTTCTGAAATATGCTGTTTCATATAGTCAACTCGGTAGTCATCGTGGATTGAACCGTCAGCTTCGACCTTATCGTAAGCACCTAAGCCGTTTTCAACGATGAATAATGGCTTGTGATAACGGTCGGTCAAGTGGTTCAGAGAAATCCGCAAACCTTCTGGATCAATTTCCCAGCCCCAGTCGCTTCGCTCCAAGGTTGGATTGACAGCAACGGCTTTTTCTAAATCATTTAGTTGATCGGGATTAACTTTTTCGGCAGAAACGGTTGTTGACTGGTAGTAACTAAAGCCAACATAGTCAACTGTGCCTTCCTTTAGAACAACGCGGTCCTCATCTGTAATGTCAGGCCGATAGCCGTTACGGGTAATGTAAGCCTCAACCTCGTTAGGATATTCACCGAAGACGTGAACATCGGAGAACCAAGCGCGTCTTTGTTCATACTTGTCTGCCAGCAGCACGTCGTCTGATGAAGGCGTTAATGGCCGGACCGGAGAATAGTTAATCATACAACCAATTTGGAAGTCGGGATTGATCTTGTGACCAATTTTAACGGCTAAAGCAGAGGCCACCAGCTCGTAATGGGCTGCTTGGTACATTGCTGCTTCTTTTTCTTGATCGGTGAGCTTATCTAAAATCACCCCGGAATTAGTAGCCATCAAAAAATCATTATTGTAGGAAGATTGGTTGTCAATCTCATTGAAAGTCATCCAGTACTTAACGCTGTCCCGGTAACGTTCAAAGCAGACCGTTGCAAAGCGAACAAAAAAGTCGATTAACTTGCGGTTGGTAAAGCCACGATATTTTTTGACTAAATTAAACGGAATCTCAAAGTGTGAGAGGGTGATTACCGGTTCAATTCCATATTGGTGGCACGTAGCAAACAGGTCATCATAGAATTTTAGACCGGCCTCATTGGGCTGCTCATCGTCCCCATTTGGAAAAATTCTGGTCCAAGCAATTGAAGTTCTGAAGGCCTTAAAGCCCATTTCAGCCATTAACTTGATATCTTCCTCATAGTGGTGGTAAAAGTCAATTGCGCTGTGATTAGGGTAATTTTTCCCGGCAATAACTCCATCGGTAATTTCACGAGGCTGAGTAGCTGAGCCAACAGTCATGACATCGGCAACGGACATGCCCTTACCGTCAACATCCCAAGCACCTTCTAATTGGTGAGCAGCAACGGCGCCGCCCCATAAAAAACCATCTGGCATTTTTGCTGAATACATTTTGTCTCCTTACTCAATTAATTATACTGATAGCGTTAACACTTATATTTTATACCAAATGAGACAAGGACAGCAAGTTAATCTATAATAAACGTAAACTAATGTGATAAGCATATAATTAAAAACATTATTAAATCAAGTGGGGGAAGACATGACAGACAATAAAGTTAAGGCAAACGAAGTTGAACGTAAAAAACGTGAAGATAAAATTAAATATCTCTATTTCAGTCGATATTTAATGTTGCGGTATATTGTGACCTTTTTTTTATTTGCCAACCTCTTTTGGTGGTTGATTTTAATCCAGGATAAAGTGGGAGTAGGGATGACGGTTGCGGGCCTAATGACGGTTGGTGCTGGAGCCGCAGCGGTGGAACAACTGACCAAATTGCATCATCGGAAGCTTGATGTGCCAGTGACACGTATCTATCTTTGGCTGCAAGTGGCGGTTAATCTGTTCTTAAGTTGCCTTGTTGTTCTGCCAATCAGACCGTGGTTTTTCCCTTTTATCACGACGAGCAATACGGCCTATGTAGTTCTGGCTATCCTGCTGAGTGGAATTGTGCTTGCGTGCGTAGCTGAACAGCGGATTCATAATATTCTTATTGGCAAAGACAAGTATCAGCAAGTAATTGATATCTATCAAAAAGAAAAATAAAATTTGGAATTCCCTAAGAAAAGGCTTACAATAAATCTTATCTTAAATTTAAAACCAAATAAAGAATGGAGTTTAAAAAATGGGTGAAACAACAAAGATACCGTTAAAGGATCGGATTGGCAATGCGGCTGGCAAGTTTGCGGCTAGCCGGTTTGTAAGAGCAATTATGGATGCGGGCTTCAGTGTCATTCCGTTTTCTATTATCGGATCGATCTTTCTGATTTTGACGGTGTTACAGCAAGCGGTACCAATACCGGGCTTTGATGTCTGGTATACAGCTACAGTTGGGCACTTTACCAACTTATTTCAATCGGTCTATAATGCCACCATGGGGATAATTGCACTGGTCTTTTCAGGTACATTTGCTTATTCTTATACCAAAATTTATCGGGATGAGGAACAGTTAAACCTAATTCCAATAGATGGGTTAATGATGTTTTTAATGGGCTTCTTCATTACGGTTGCCGAACTAGTTTGGAAGAACGGCAGAGTGGAATTTCTGCAAACCATCACTAAAGATAAGATGGTTGCTGGCGGCTATCAGGCTTCAACTGCGGGTATTTACCGCATTGGGGCGGTTGGTATTTTTGTAGGCCTGGTGGTTGCCTGGCTGACAGTGCAGATCTACCGCTATACGGTCAAGCATAACTGGCAAATTAAGATGCCACCTTCAGTTCCATCGGGAGTGGCTAACTCGTTTAGTGCGATTATTCCGGGCTTCTGCGTTGCGGTAACTATATCCGCAATTAATATGGCCCTAGTTTTTGCCGGCACGGATTTATTCAATCTGTTGTTTATCCCTTTTTCGTTCATCAGCAATATTGTTGATACTTGGTGGGGATTCTTGATTATCTTGTTCTTAATTCACTTCTTGTGGTGGTTTGGGATTCACGGTGCAACTATTATCAGTTCATTCTATTCACCAATTGTGTTGGCCAACATGACGGCCAATTCTCATGGTGCCCACCACATCTTTGCCGGTGAGATTCTGAACGCTTTTATCACGATTGGTGGTTCGGGTGCTACTTTAGGCTTGGCAATCTGGCTCGTGCTACGGGCCCGGTCGGCTCAATTGAAAGAATTGGGTAAAGTAGAAATAGTTCCGGCATTCTTTAATATTAATGAACCGATTCTGTTCGGCTTACCAATTGTCTATAACATTAGTTTGATGATTCCGTTTATTTGCGCACCGCTTGCATCTGGGGTGGTTGCATACACTGCATTTGCAATGAGGCTGGTGCCGGTGATTAGAATTCAGCAGCCTTGGCCTACCCCGGTCGGAATTGGTGGTTATGTTGCGACGGCTAGCTGGCAAGGCGGTGTGCTGGCAATTATTTGTGCAATCGTGGCCTTTATCGTCTGGTATCCATTTATTAAGCATTATGATAATGTGTTGCTAAAACAAGAAAAAACTACTGCGACCGCCTAGTAAAGGGCTAGTCATGGTTGATTGAAGTAGTAAACAAATCTTTAGTAATCTAACCGCTTTCCTGCTAAGATGAAGGTGTCAAGTAAAGTATCTAAGTGGAGGCGTTTTGATATGAAATATCCTAAGACAAAAGAAGTATTAAACCAACTGGTTGCTGACCTTACGCAGATGCAGATGATTGTCCACCAACATCATTGGTATATGCGGGGCAACCGTTTCTTAAAATTGCACCCGTATTTGGATAAGGTCATGGACGAGTTAGCAGACCAGCTTGATCAAGTGTCGGAGCGCCTGATTACACTTGACGGTTCCCCGGTTTCTACTTTAAGTGAAATTGCCGCCAAAACTAAAATTAAGGATGAACCAGGCAACTGGAATGAAACGATCGATGAACGCTATGCCAAGATTATTGCGGGCTATCATTACCTTGATCAACTCTATGAACAAGGGATCAAAGCTAGTGATGAGGAAGGCGATTATTCTACTAATGATCTACTGACCGGTTTTCATACTGAGATTGAAAAGCGGATTTGGATGATGGCAGGTGAAATTAACCAGGCGCCAGAACTTGATCCGGAATAAAAAGTTAATTAAGTAAATAAAGGCGGTTTGGTTAAACCGCTTTTTTGCTATAATAAGTTTAATAATGGTAATTGGTAAAAAGAAGGAAAATGATGGATAAACAAGCACAAGATAAGCTCAAGGAGCAAGCTGGCGTAAAGGCTGCTAGCTTGGTTAAGTCCGGGATGAAGTTAGGCGTGGGGACGGGTTCAACCGTTGCCTATTTGATTGCCGAATTGGGTCGACGGAAAAAAGAAGAGGGCCTAGAGTTAGCAGCGATTGCTACGACTTCTAGTAGGAGTAAGAAGCAGCTAGAAGACCAGGGTTTCATGGTGACAGAGCTAGCCGCCATTGATCAGCTAGATCTGACCATTGACGGGGCTGATCGCTTGGCCACGAATTTTGATGGTATTAAAGGTGGCGGTGGAGCTCTAACCATGGAAAAAAACGTGGCAATTAATTCGAAGCGGGTAATGTGGATTGTCGACGAGTCTAAACTAGTTGACCGTCTGGGTGGCTTCCCCCTGCCCGTTGAGGTCTTGCCCGTTTCTTGCGAACAGAATTTCCGCCGCTTTCAGGCAGAGGGGTTAAAGCCAGCCTGGCGCATGGCAGGCAATCAGCGCTTTGTGACGCATTATGGTAACTATCTGATTGACCTCAAGGTCGATCCCATCCCTGTGCCGCATAGTCTAGCCGCATACTTGGATCAGACCGTTGGTGTCGTAGAACATGGTTTGTTCCTCGACATGTGTGATGAAGTTATCATTGCGCACACGAGTGGTGCAATAGAGGATCGCCAGAAGTATTAAGCAAGTATAGATTAGCTGTTAGTAATAAGCTGGATTTTTGCTGATTAGAAAAGCAAGGATGGTCTATATTTGGTATGATTACCTGATAGACTTATTGATAAAGAGGAAACCTTATGACGAAAAAACCGTTGATCATTAGTACTGATCCTGGAATTGATGATGTAGCGGCAATTACGATTGCCCTGTTTGCCGAGCAAGTTGATGTTAAGCTGCTAGCAGCAACTTGGGGAAATGTCCCTTTAGCCAAAACATTAATCAACACGCTAAAATTAGAGACCTTTTTAAAAACTAAGGTGCCAGTCGTTAGTGGGGCTACCCTGCCGCTAATGCGGAAGATTATTGATGCTGCTGATGTTCACGGCAAAAGCGGGATGGCAGGGTATGAATTCCCTGAGCCCGACCAGAGTTTATTAGTTCCTGGTCTTGCAGCTGAGCGCATCCATGACTTGGTGGCTAATAGCCCTGAAAAAGTCACTTTGATGCAAATTGGGCCAGCAACCGATTTTGCCCTTTACTTTAGACAATTTCCTGCTGATTTGGCTAACATTGAACAGCTAGTAATCATGGGTGGTGCAATCGGCCGGGGTAACTGGGGGCCATACAGCGAATATAATGTTGCTGGCGATCCCGAGGCCGCACAGATTGTTTTTTCGAGTGGGGTCAAGATTTTACTAGCTCCGCTAGAATTAGGCCACCAAGCCTTTGTAAGTCAAAGCACCCTGCATGAATTACAGACTTTAGGTCGAACTGGCGATATGCTCTATCATTTGTTGACCAACTTAAATGATAAGACAGACACGGATGGCCGTGAAATATATGACGCGTTGGCTGTTGGGATGTTGCTTAATCCGGCAATGTACACCTTCAGACCAGCCTATGTCGTTGTTGATACTAAGAGTCCCAGTGCTTATGGCGCTTCAATTATTGATTTTGACAACTTCTTTAAGCAACCGGCCAATGTTCAAGTGGGAGTCAGCGTCGACCGTGAGGCTTTTGCGGATTGGTTCATTACCGCAATCAAAAAAGCGCACTAATTGAGGTAGATTATGGCAGATTTCGTTTATCGAACTGTGATGCATGACATTAAACAGAATATTTTAGATAACAAGTACGAAGGGATGCGTCTGCCAGATGAGCGGAGTTTAGCTGAACACTACCAGGTCAGTCGTTCTTCGATGAAGCGGGCAATGGAGCAGCTCTCACAGCAAGGGATTGTTTTTAAAAAAAGGGGCAGTGGCACCTTCATTAACCCACTTTATTTAAAAAATCAGTCCCTCTTTCGTTATGAGGGGTCAAATCTGGGCCTGACTGACAGTCTGAAGATGCCAGGGAAGACTCAGGGGATTAAGCTACTTGACTATCACGTCATTGAAGCACCCAAGGCAATTGCCCAGGATTTATTTCTTAATTCCGGCGACTTTGTCTATGAGTTTCGGCGTCTGCGTTTGTTAGATAACCGTCCATTTTTGATTGAAACCGGCTACTTACCGATCAAGATTGTACCGGAGTTAAAGCCTGAACACTTGCAGAAGTCGCTCTTTAATTACTTGGAAGACACGCAAAATAAAGTAGTGACTAAATCATTTCTCAATATTACGGTTGAACCCTCCAGTCAGGAAGATCAGAGTCGTTTAAACTTAACTGCGACCGAGCCCGTGGGCGTGTTGGAAGGAATTTTCTTTTTAGACGACGGTACGCCGTTTGAAGTATCTACGATGCGGATTCATTACCAGTACATGCGCTTCAATACCTTTGTTAATTTGAATAAGTAAAAACAGCAGGCTAAAACCTGCTGTTTTCAGTTGGATACATTCTATTTAAAAGAGGAAAGTTAAATACTGCTAAATTGATGTGCATCCGTGAGCGGTCCTGAATAAACAAAGTTCAAATTAATGTTTTTGGTCTGGTCCGCTAGCTTGTGCAGTAATTGGCGTTGTTGCTTGGTTAACTGTAAGTGATTAAGGGCAAGTTGTCCCTGAATATACATTACCAACTTGCCAGTATAAGCTAGCGGATGGTCACAGGCGTCAAACTTACGCATGACTAGCCCAATCGCATCACGAATGTGCTTATATTTAGCAATATTCAATTCATTATAAATATTGGAAAAAAAACTACAATAAAATTGCTCTAATTCTTGATACACTTCTTTATTTAGTAAGTCACGTTTTTGCGCCGAACTACCAATAAAAAAGGCTTGCATGGCCTCACCTCCTTAGTACTGGAATAATCTGGGTATTTGGTGAAAAATTGCTACTAAGTTCTTGGGGCAGAGGTTCGTCCGTAATCAGGACATCGATCTGACTCAAGGGGATCGACAGGTAAGGAGAATTATTTCGACTATTGAACTTGTATTTTTCGGCGACTACCACAACTTGTTTAGCTCTTGAAGCGGCAACCCTAATTAGTTCAGAATCACTCATTTTGGCCAGATAGATACCATCACTTCTAACGTTAGAAGTACCGATAAAGGCGGTATTAAAACTCATCCGTTTAAGCGTCTCAAGTGCCGTAACTGAATAACTGAACCGGTGGGTTTTATCAATTTTTCCGCCGAGCAGGCGGACTTGCGGCAAGGTAGCCTGCATTAATTCCAGCGAATTATCGATCGAATTAGTGACAATTTGTAAGTTCAGGCCATCGATTAGTTCACACAACTTTTTTAGGGTAGTTGAGGGACCAATAAAGTCGCATTGATTGGGATGGACAAAGCGTTTAGCCATTTGGGCCATCTTGGTCTTAATGGGAGAAGCAATTTGACTTCTTGCTAAAAAATTGGGCACACCGTCCTGATTGTTTGCAATTAGCCCGCCGTGTACCCTAATCGCTTGCCCAGTCGAAGTCAACTGCAAGACATCACGGCGGGCGGTGTCAAAGGAAACGGCAAAATAGGTCGCCAAGTCCCTCGTCACTAAATGGTGTTTTTCGGCTAAAAGTTGCTTAATCTTGTAAATACGCTCTTCTTGAGTCATCTTTCTGCTCCTTACTGTAATTTAGCATGTCTGCCAGGATTGTTTAACGATTATTTCAGCGTTATAGCTATAACTTAATCATTTATCAGTATTTGATCATTAAAATGCAGCTAAGTAAAGAGCGATTGCTTGATATAGCAGACTTTTGCATGCTTGCACAGCAGGCAACTACAGTTTTTAAAATTGGTACGTTCCAATTATCAAAATGGTTGAACTATTTTGAAAACTTGCTATAATTAATTTAACAAATTCTAAGCAAGTAAAAATGGTAAAGGAGATTATAAATGGCAGTTGATTATGATTCGCAAGACTTCTTAAAAAGCGTTGACGCACACTGGCGTGCCGCTAACTATCTTTCAGTTGGACAGCTCTTTTTGATGGACAATCCATTGTTAAAACATGAGCTAGTGGCTACTGAAGTTAAGCCCAAGCCGATTGGTCACTGGGGGACAATTTCTCCGCAGAATTTTTTGTATGCCCACTTAAATCGGATAATTAAAAAATATGATTTGGACATGTTTTACATTGAGGGCTCTGGTCACGGCGGTCAGGTAATGGTTTCTAACGCCTACCTTGATGGTTCTTACAGCGAACTTTATCCTGAAATTCAACAAAATGAAGCGGGAATGGCCAAACTGTTCAAACGTTTTAGTTTTCCTGGTGGTTCGGCTTCTCACGCTGCTCCAGAAACACCTGGTTCCATTCATGAAGGTGGTGAATTGGGCTATTCCATCTCTCACGGTACTGGGGCAATCTTGGATAATCCAGATGTGATTGCTGCGGTTGAAGTCGGTGATGGCGAAGCTGAAACAGGCCCGCTGGCTGCTAGTTGGTTCAGCGACAAGTTCATTAACCCAATCAAAGACGGGGCTATTTTGCCTATTTTGCAAATTAATGGCTACAAGATTTCTAACCCAACCATTGTTTCCAGAATGTCCGATGAAGAATTAACTAAATATTTCGAAGGGATGGGCTGGCACCCTTACATCATTTCGGCATACCAAGGCGGCGAGTTTGATGGTTATCAAGACCACATGCAGGTACACGCGGAAATGGCCCAGTTGATGGACACCGTGATCGAAGAAATTAAGGCGATTCAGCACCATGCACGAGCAAATAACGATGCGACCGTACCACACTGGCCAATGATTATTTTTCGGGTGCCGAAGGGTTGGACTGGTCCCAAGTTTGATGTCGATGGCAACCCGGTGGAAAACTCATTTAGAGCCCACCAAATTCCCCTGCCAGTGGACCAAGACCACATGGAGCATAAGGAGATGCTGGTTGATTGGCTCATGTCTTACCGACCAGCAGAATTATTTGATGAAGCGGGCGCGCCGACTGCGCTCGTCAAAGCAGACAATGTTAGCGGCGAACAGCGCATGGCCATGAACCCAATCACTAATGGTGGCCAAGCGGCCAAGCGCCTGAATTTACCCGACTACCGCAAGTATGCCCTCAAAATTGATCAACCTGGGTCAGTTGAAGCAGAAGATATGACAGAATGGGCTAAATATCTTAACGAAATTGCCGACCTAAATCCGGATAACTTCCGTGGATTTGGTCCGGATGAGACTAAGTCAAACCGGCTATTTAAGTTGCTTGATCAACAAAAGCGGCAGTGGGAAGGTTCAATCCATACACCTAATGATGAAAACTTAGCTCCAAGTGGCCGCCTGCTTGACTCCCAACTATCGGAGCACCAGGCTGAAGGCTGGCTTGAAGGTTATGTCTTAACGGGGCGGCACGGTTTCTTTGCTACTTATGAGTCTTTTGGTCGGGTAGTTGACTCAATGTTGACGCAGCACATGAAATGGTTGCGCAAGGCTAAGGAACAATATTGGCGTAAGGACTATCCGGCACTTAACTTTGTTGCCACCTCGACGGTTTTCCAGCAAGATCATAACGGGTATACACACCAAGATCCCGGTATTTTGACTCATCTGTATGAAAAGAACCGGCCGGATCTGATTCATGAATACCTGCCAGCAGATACCAACTCGCTTTTGGCTGTTTCCCAGAAAGCCTTCAGTGAGCGGGAATGCATTAATATTCTGGTAACTTCCAAGCAGGTTCGGCCGCAATGGTTCTCAATCGATGAGGCGACTAGGCTTGCTGACCACGGTCTATCCTATATTGATTGGGCCTCAACGGATCAAAATGCTAAACCGGATGTGGTCTTTGCTTCGACTGAGACCGAACCAACGATGGAAACATTGGCGGCCATTGATCTTTTACACAAGGAGTTTCCAGCGCTTAAGCTGCGCTACATTAACGTCATCGACGTGATGAAGCTAATCAATCCGGTGGACAACCCAGAAGCAATTTCGACCACCGAATTTGACCAACTATTCCCAAGTGATGTTCCGGTAATCTTCGCTTGGCACGGCTACAAGGCAATGATGGAATCAATCTGGTTTGGGCGCAACCGTAGCAACGTTCATATTCACTGCTATGAAGAAGAGGGCGATATTACTACCCCCTTTGACATGCGGGTGGTCAACGAGCTTGACCGCTTCCACTTGGCCAAAGATGCCATCCTGAGTGTGCCCCAATACGCCGACCAGAGTGCTGGCTTTGTAAGTAAGATGGATAATTTGTTAGCCAAGCACCACCAATACATTCGTGACCATGGTAAGGATATGCCGGAAGTGACGGGGTGGAAATGGTCCGGCTTGAAGCAAAACTAAAGCATCTGTTATTGAACTAAAGGCGGGCAGTTGCCCTAGCATAAAATCCTCCTATTTCGCAGGTAGTGCGAAGAGGAGGATTTTTTTGTTGTTTAAAAGAGGCTTTGCCCAGAAGGCTAATTTAAAAGTAAAATGACTAATTTTGAAAAAGCATTGCTGTTGATAAGTCGTTTATTATAAAATTAAAAGCGTTGTTGAAGTTATTTTATTACACTAGCGTAAAGGAAAAATGATGAGTAAGCAAATCAATGTGTTAACTACCACCGATCTGCATGGTTTTATTGCCAATCAGGGCGATCAGCCGGCTTTAGCTCTGCAAGGGTTAAAACAAAAATTTTCGCATTCATTACTAATGGACAGTGGCGATTTTTTTGTAGGGAATCCCTTAACAACCTTTTTTACAACGGAAATGGCGGTTTCACCCTTGGTCGCATACGCCAATAAAGTTGGCTTCGATGTGATGGTGCCAGGCAACCATGACTTCGATCACGGCATTGCCTATTTAAAAGAGCAGGTTAAACACCTGGATGCAGACTATGTTTGTTGTAATGTCTTTTCAGAGGAAGGTGAACTGATTTTCCCACCATTTGCCATTAAAGAAGTTGCGGGCATCAAGCTTGGCGTAATTGGTCTTTTAACCAGCAGGATGTCGATGATCAGTGACTTTGAGGTAACGCGTGGCGTGGTTGTAAAGGAAGCCTTGCTCGAACTGAAAAAGCAAGTAGCAGCCCTGCGTGAGCAAGTTGACTTAGTTCTGGTTGGCTACCATGGTGGACTTGAGCGGGATTTAGCGACTCATAGCGAGATTAATTATGCCACCGGTGAAGATGAAGCATACAAACTAATATCACAGACTGAAGGAATTGACGGTTTCAGTTGCGGTCACCAACACCGCGTTAATCATGGTCAACTTAAGCAAACCTTAGTTGTGCAGTGTGGCTATCGCGGCAGCTATTTTGGTCATTTGACCTTTGACTTTAATGAACAAACGGAAGTCGTTAAGCGCCAGGAAGAAGTGCTGGCAACGAACTCTTTACTACCAGCGCAAAAGGGCGATTTTTATAAAGAGGAAGACTACCAGAAGTGGCTAAAGGAATCATTGGACCTCACTCATTTGACCGAATTTTTGCAGGAAAAATATGGTCGCCAGCACATGGGGATTTTTATTAGTTTGCAGGGTAAGAGCAGGCAGCAAGTGATAAACTCCTTCACTATTCCTTATGGTGTCAGGATCTATCACCTGAGTTTAGCTGAATATCAGACCCTGCTTAAACAGGATTGGACGTTTAAAGTAGAAGATTATCCAGCAGGTGCGCAAGACTTTGTGATTATGACTAATTCATATGAAGTACCAGAGTACCGGCTAACAGATCAGTTTGTCGATAATATTTTTGACGAGTATTCATACTACTTGAAGCAGCACGATTAAGGAGAAAATAATGGGAATAATTGGAATAGTATTAGTGCTTGGACTATTATACTGGGCAAGTTTTGATCGCCAAAAGGTTGATTTTAAGTCAATTCTGTTTTTGTTTGTGACCGAATTGGTGATCTTATTTTTGATTTTAAAAACATCGATTGGTAATTCGATTATCAAGGGCTTGTCTGGCAGCCTAAATATTATCAGTGCATCAAGCAGCAAGGGAATTAACTTTGTGTTTGGGGACCTCAAAAATCCGGCGGCGGCTTCACAGTTTTTCTTGGACGTGCTGCTACCCTTAATCTTTATCTGTGCCCTGATTGAGTTGCTGCAGTATCTGCGCATTCTGCCATTCATAATTAAATATGTTGGTAAGGTGCTAAAAAAGCTTTTCCACATTGATGAAATTAACGCCTTCACGATTTTGAGTTATCCTTTTGTCAGCAACGGGGTTTTTGTTCCGTTCAAGGATCAAATGAAGAACATGTCGCCCAACCAGCTGTTTACGCTATCAATTTATACACTATCTAATACGACAGTAACGATGCTGGCCTCATACATGCATATCATCAAGTCGGAATACATCATTGTGGCGTTGGTGCTCAACCTGTTTACTTCGATTATCGTTGCAAAAATTGTTGCACCCTACGATGTTAGCCAGGTTAACTATGAGATTTCAACTAAAGATACTAACCAAAAGTCGTTGATCACCCGTCTACTTGACAGTATGAACCTCGGTTTTAAGTTAGCCATCAACATTTCTATTTCAATCATTGGTTTTGTCTCACTGATTACCTTTGTTAATATCATTTTCAAGGCAATTTGTGGCAAAACGTTGACGGCGTTAATTGGTTATGTTTGTGCACCGATTGCTTTCTTAATGGGGATTGATCTGCATTCAGCAATTAGTGCAGGCACGGTTCTGGCTACCAAAGCCTTTACTAATATCTTTGTGGCAATCGATCAGATTAACATGAATACTGTTCCAGTTAAAACTCAGGCGATCGTTAGCGTTTTTTTGATTTCCTTTGCTAATCTGCCTAACTTGGGTACAACCCTGGGGATTATGCATACCATGGTTGATGAAGACCATGGTGAAGCGATCGCCAGCCATGCCTTGCGCCTGTTCTTGGTTGCAACCGGGGTCAGCATTATTAACGGTGCCTTAGCTGGGCTATTCTATTCATTTTAAACTTTGCGCTTGTTAATTGGGTTAGTTTTATTTATAATAAAATTAACCATAAGGGAGTAACGGCAATTACTTGCGATAAGCCCAACAACCGAAGAAATACTTCTGGACTTATCTTAATTAGTGAGACTTGTGTGTGTTAGGCACATAAGTCTCTTTTTATTTTTGGAGGGTCAAGATGGCGCAAAATTTTTACCAGCAAGCAGTTAAGGACGTTGAAAAAGAACTGGCAACGTCCCAGACTAGCGGACTAAAGTCAGATCAGGTGAAGCAACTGCAAGAAAAAAATGGTCCCAACAGTTTGGCTGGGACTAAGAAAACTAGTATTTGGCAGCGTTTTTTAGCTCAATTTAAGGATTTCATGATTATTGTGTTAATCATTGCCGCCCTCTTGTCCGGCTTTGTAGCTCAGGAATGGACGGATGCAGCAATAATTATGATTGTTGTTCTGCTTAATGCAGTTCTAGGGGTTTTTCAAGAAACGCGGTCCGAAGAAGCAATTAATGCCCTAAAGAAGATGGCAACCCCTAACGCGCATGTCCGGCGAAACGGCCAAGTAGTTGTATTACCGAGTACCGAACTGGTGCCAGGTGATGTAGTCCTGCTTGAAGCTGGTGATGTGGTTCCCGCTGACTTGCGCTTGGTAGTCACCAAAAGTTTGAAAGTTGAGGAGTCGGCCTTAACGGGGGAATCTGTCCCAGTTGATAAGGATGCAGCCGCGATTAATGCGGCCAAAGTCCCGCTAGCTGATCAAGTTAACATGGCCTTTGCCAATACTAATGTGACTTACGGTCGTGGTGAAGGAATTGTTACTCAGATTGGGATGGGGACTGAGGTTGGCAAAATTGCAACTATGCTCAACAATGCTGATGAAACCGATACGCCACTCAAGCGCAATTTAAACCAACTGGGTAAGACACTGACAATAATGATCCTGTTGATCTGCGCGGTTGTCTTTGTGGTCGGTTTTTTGACCAAGCGGGGAAGTGCACCAGCAGACAAGCTGGCAATTGACATGTTCTTAGTTGCTGTTTCACTTGCAGTAGCTGCAATTCCCGAAGGGCTGCCGGCCATTGTTACGATTATCTTAGCTCTGGGTACCCAAGTAATGGCTGCCCACAAGGCGATTGTGCGCAAGCTGCCAGCAGTTGAGACATTGGGGGCAACCGATGTTATTTGCTCAGATAAGACGGGAACGTTGACCCAGAACAAGATGACAGTTGAGCAGCTGTATTATAATGGAAGAGTTCAGCAAGCAGACCAAGAGATTACTGAGGATAATCGGGCACTGCTAGCAATGATTTTGGCGAATGACTCTAAACTAGATGAAGCCGACCAGCTTCTTGGTGATCCTACTGAAACTGCCTTGGTGCAGTATGCCCTTGACCAAAAAATTGCCGTCCGAGCATTAATTGATGGTCACAAGCGAGTTCAGGAAGTACCATTTGACTCTAGTCGTAAGCTGATGAGTACGGTTAATGAGAATGACGGCCAGTATTTTGTGGCGGTTAAGGGTGCGCCTGACCAGCTTTTAGAGCGGGTAACCCAGATTGATCTGGCTGGCCAAGTGCAGAAAATCACGGCTGCCCAAAAAGACCAAATAATGGCTGCCAACCAAAAAATGGCCAAACAGGCTTTGCGGGTGTTAGGCTTAGCTTATAAAACAACTAAGCAGCTGCCAGTTGACCCAACGACTGACAATGTTGAAACGGATTTGACTTTTGCTGGATTAGTGGGAATGATTGATCCGGAACGACCGGAAGCTCAGGCGGCAATTGTAGAAGCCCGCAATGCTGGCATTCGTACTGTTATGATTACCGGTGACTTCCAGGTTACTGCTCAAGCAATTGCGGAGCGCTTAGGGATTTTAAAGGCTAACCAAGATGATCGGGTGGTCACGGGTAGCCAGCTTGATGAGTTCAGTGATGAATATCTGCAAAAACATGTTCGTGACTATAGTGTCTATGCGCGTGTTTCACCTGAACATAAGGTTCGGATTGTAAAAGCTTGGCAAGCCGCAGGTAAAATTGTGGCTATGACCGGTGATGGGGTGAACGATGCGCCGAGCCTGAAGCAAGCCGATATTGGTATCGGCATGGGCATCACGGGGACTGAGGTCTCAAAGGGTGCCAGTGACATGATTTTAGCGGACGATAATTTTGCTACAATTGTGGAAGCCGTTAAACAAGGGCGCAAGGTCTTTAGCAATATTCAAAAGGCCATCCTGTATTTGATGAGCTGCAATGTCGGAGAAGTTCTGACCGTCTTTATGATGACCATGTTGGGCTGGGATATTCTGGCTCCGGTACAATTATTGTGGATCAATCTAGTTACCGACACGCTACCGGCGATTGCTTTGGGCCTTGAACCGGTCGAAAAAGGCATAATGACGCGCCTACCACGCGGAAAGAAGTCAAACTTTTTTAGTGGAGGTGTTTCCAGCTCCATTGCCTACCAAGGAATTTTAGAAGGAATAATTGTGTTATTGACCTATCAGTTAGGCTTAAATATGGGTCCGCACGTGGGTAACGCTAACATGCAACACGGTGATGCCTTAACCATGGCCTTCTTGACTTTGGGTCTGATTCAACTTTTCCATGCCTTTAATTCTAAGTACATTCACCAGTCAATTTTTTCCAAACAGACCTTTACCAATAAGTGGTTTAACTGGGCGATTGTGATTTCGGCACTGGTAATGGCAGCGGTCGAATTGCCTTTTTTGACGAAGTTCTTCAATGTAACTGAGCTCAATGGTATACAATGGCTGATAGTGCTGACCGCTGGTCTTAGCATGATTATCATTGTGGAAGTAGTTAAATATTTCCAGCACCGACTGGGTCAAAAGTAAAATAGTTAAAAGAGCTCTTCGAGGAAGAAGGGCTTTTTTAGTATGAAGTTTTATTGCCAAAGTAAAAAATAGCGGCACCACAATTTTGTAACTATTATTTTTATAAATTTTAATTAAAAAGAGAGCTTAACTTTTAAAAATCTTAACAGCTATAGTAAAATGTGATAAGCACTCATTGCATTTCACTGTGATGACTATGAAAGGGGCGATAACAATGTCGATGATAGAATTCCATGATGTGCAGAAATATTATGGCCATTTTCATGCACTGCACGACATTAATTTAGAGATTGATCAAGGTGAAACGGTGGTTCTGATCGGACCATCCGGTTCAGGTAAGAGTACCTTGGTACGTACCGTGAACGGACTTGAGTCAATTCAAGAAGGTCAGTTGATTGTTAATGGACACGATTTGTCCGATTCCAAGACTAACCTAAACATCTTGCGTAGTGATGTAGGCATGGTTTTTCAGCACTTTAATTTATACAAAAATAAAGACGTGCTTGAGAATATCATGCTGGCACCGCGAATCGTCAGTCACATTCCTGAAGAAGAGAATAAGAAACAGGCGATTGAACTGCTTGAAATGGTTGGCCTAGAAAAGTGGGCTCATAATATGCCATCACAGATTTCCGGTGGGCAGAAGCAGCGGGTGGCTATTGCCAGAACGCTGGCGATGCGACCAAAGCTTATTCTTTATGATGAACCAACTTCAGCGCTTGATCCGGAAATGATTGATGACGTTTTACAAGTTATCAAAAAGGTTACTAATGAAAGTGGCATGACCTCCCTGATCGTGACCCACGAAATGGGCTTTGCCAAAGAAGTTGCCAACCGGGTAATTTTTATGGATAAGGGTCAAATTGTTGAAGATGATGATAGTCAAAGTTTCTTTAAGCAGCCTAAGACAGAGCGTGCCCAACAGTTTTTGAGTAAGATTATTTCGCACTAAGGAGGCCAATGATGAAAAAGAAATTTTGGCTACTTCCCTTATTGGTCGGTGTTCTTTTTTTGACAGGTTGTGGTAAAAGCTTATCGGACCAGTCCGTTTTAGATAATGTTAAGCAATCTAATACCATTACTTGGGGCGTTAAAGGTGATGTTAAACTTTTTGGGCTGATTGATGTCCGTGATGGCCAACAAAAAGGCTTCGACGTTGATATGGCTAAGCATATTACTAAGCACATTTTGGGCCCGAAAGGGCAGGCCAAATTTGTCACGACTACCTCCCAATCAAGGGTACCACTGCTTAAGAACGGTAACGTTGATGCAGTGATCGCGACCATGTCAATTACCCCAGAACGAAAAAAAATTATCTCTTTTTCTAAGTCATATTTTGATGCCGGTCAATCACTCTTGGTTTCAAAGAAGTCCTCAATTAAGAGTGCGAAAGACTTAAATGGCAAAACGGTAATTGGGGTAGTTGGAGCTAATTCGGTCCAAAATATCAAAAAAGTGGCGCCCAAAGCTAAGGTAATTGAGCTCCAAGACTATGCTCAGGCGATGAACGCGCTGAAGTCAGGCCAAGGCGATGCCTTGACCACCGATAATGGTATTTTGTTTGGTTTAGCCGTTCAAAATCCGGGCTATGTAGTCCGCGGAGGTACTTTTACAGTAGAACCTTATGGCGTTGCAGTTAATAAGGGGCAAACCTCATTCACCAAGGCGGTTGATCAGGCCGTGCTTGAGATGCAGCATAACGGTGAATACAACCGTTTGATTAAAAAGTGGTTTGGCGATGTCCCAGGATTCAAGTATAAGGAGCTGTATCGCCAATGATTAGTATCTTTACAAAATATAGCAACGATTTGCTTATCGGTTTAGGTTGGACGGTTTTGTCCAGTGTGATTGCCTTGTTTTTCAGTTTAATAATTGGTACGGTATTTGCGATTATGGAGGTCGTTCCGAGCAAAACAATGCGGACAATTGGACGGGTATACGTAGAGATTTTGCGTAATATTCCCCTGCTGGTAATCACCATGTTCTTCTACTTGGTTATTCCCAAGTATGTGGTTAGTATCAATGGGTTTACTGCCGGCACGATCGGCTTAACGCTCTATACTTCGGCATTCATTGCCGAAACGATTCGTTCTGGTATTCAGTCTGTTTCAGGCGGCCAGATGGAAGGGGCCAGATCGACCGGAATGACCTACTGGCAGGCCATGCGTCACATTATTTTGCCGCAGGCTTTCAAGATTGTCATCCCACCGCTTGGTAACCAGTTTGTTAATTTGGTTAAAAACTCGTCAGTACTCGCTTTTGTGGCGGGCTTTGACTTGATGTATCAAGCAAATACAGTCGCTTCAGCTACCTTTGATACGATTAATAGTTACTTGGTGGTAGGGTTTTTGTACCTAATTGTTACTTTGCCGCTAAGTTATTACATGCAGCATTTAGAAAAGAAATTAGCCTAGAAGGGGGACGGTAAAATGCAAAATTGGATTAACGCCTATTCATGGCTTAATATGCGCTTTTTATTGATGGGCCTCTGGGTAACGATTTATGTATCAGTTATTTCGGTTGTTCTTAGTTTTATTTTAGGCTCAATTTTAGGCATTATTAGATATTCAAAAATAAGATTCTTGGGTATTTCCAAAATAGTTGGCTTTATTATTGATATTATTCGTAATATCCCACTACTGCTGATTATCTTCTTTACCTACTTTGGTCTACCCAACTTTGGTTTAAGACCAGAAACGATTCCGGCAGCGATCATTGCAATGACCGTGTTTGAATCAAGTATGATTGCGGAAATTGTCCGTTCGGGTATTCAATCAGTATCATCTGGTCAGATGGAAGGGGCCAGGTCAACCGGAATGTCCTTTGTTCAGGCCTTGTGGCACGTTGTGCTGCCGCAGGCCTATAAGAACATGATTCCCACCATTATCAGCCAGTTTGTTTCGCTGATTAAGGATACATCGCTGGCTACGATTATTGTGGTACCGGAGATGATGCAGCACGCACAAGTGATTTACGGCCAGAATGGTAACTACATGATTCCAATGTTTGTCGCACTGGCAGTACTTTACTTCATTGTCTGCTTTACCCTGTCGGTAATTGGCAATCAGCTGGGTAAGCATTTGACGTAAAATTAAATTTTTACTTAATAAAATTAAAGTAGATTTCACAAATTTGTGAAATCTACTTTTTTATTTACTTTGATATATCAGTTATTGGTTTATAAAAATTCACAATAAGACAAGTATGATGACCGATTTTAGTTGATTACGATTAAAATATTTTAATAAAAAGCTTGACAGATTAAAATGGGATAATTATATTATTATATAACATCATATAACAATTACTGATTGAGAGGTTTATTAATGAAGAAAGAATATCAACAAGAAATTGCCAAGGTTGTTGCTGCAGTCAAAAAGCGGGGAGACCTTAATCACGTGTATTTTGCAGCTTGTGGTGGCTCCATGGCCTTCTTGCAGCCAGGTGAATACATCATCAATCGCGAATGTGATATTCCAGCAACGGTATTACCAGCACGTGAGTTTACCACTCGTAACCCCCACGACTTAGGAAAGCACAGTTTAGTGGTAACTTGTTCTCATTCGGGGAGTACGCCGGAAACTAATGAGGCAACCAAGTTTGCCAGCCAAAAGGGCGCAATGACGGTTGCAATTACGTTTGCTACTGGTTCAGACTTAGAACAGAATGCTGATTATACTTTGCATTATAGTTGGGGGAAGGGAACAGACGCAGCTGATTTGAATACAGGGGTCTTGTACGGGTTCATCTTTAGCCTATTAAAGGCAGTAACGGGTGACGGTAAATTTGATAAGGGCTTGGCCGCACTGGCTGATTTAGAAAAAATTGCGGCCAGAACTAGAGCACAATTTGACGCTATCACGAAGAAGTGGACTAGTGAGTTAAAACGAGAAAAACTAATCTATGCAGTCGGTTCGGGCATTAATGCGGGTCAGGTATATTCGTTTTCAGCCTGCTGGCTACAAGAAATGCAGTGGATTAACAGTAGTTATATTAACTCTGGTGAATACTTCCACGGTCCATTTGAAATTACTGACTTTGATGTTCCCTTCATTATCTGTATTGGCATGGGAGTCACGCGCGAGATGGACCAACGTGTAGCTAACTTTGCCCAGCAGCATAGTGAAAAAGTTTATCTAATTGACAATAGTAAGTTTAATTTGCATGAAATTGATCCAGAGTTCCAAGAGTATTATTCACAAATTCTTGCTGGTGTAGTCTTTCGGCAATTGGCTGAAGGCTTTGCTTATGAGCGGGGTCACTCACTTGATGTTCGCCGCTACATGTGGCACTTGGATTATTAGAAAGTAGTTACTGATGAAACTAATTTCAATTGGCGATAATGTAGCCGACACATATGTTAAGCAAAGGAGTTACTTTCCTGGGGGGAACTGTGTTAACGTTGCGGTTGACGCCAAAAAGGCTGGGGCTGAGGTGTCCGCCTACCTAGGGATTCTGGGTGACGATGATCGCGCACAACACATTGAAAAATCATTACAAGCAGAAAAGGTCGATTTGGTTAATTGCCGCAAGGCATATGCACCAACTGCACAACCACGGGTTTTGCTCACTACAGCGGGAGATAGAACCTTTAAGGCTGGCCCGAAAAATTCGGCCTTGCACCTGCTGTCTTTGAGACTAACCCCAGACGATTTCAAAAAAATTGCTACTTTTGATGTTAGTCACTTGAGCATCGATTCTGGCATCGAAGCTTATCTTCCTGAACTTCATCGCCTAGTTAAAGTATCATTTGATTTTTCAGATTTACGCGATGATGATTACTTCAAAAGGGTTTTGCCTAACGTTGATTATGCTTTCTTTTCAGGGGCAGCTTTAGAAGATGAGCAAGCGGTTGAATTTGCCAAAAAATACTTAACCTTAGGTCCTGAAGTTGTTGTAATTACCAGGGGTGAGCAGCCAGCATTAGTGTTAACTTCGCAAACTGCTTGTTATCAAGATCCCCAAAAAGTTGAAGTCATCGATACAATGGGCGCTGGAGATAGTTTTATCGCAGGTTTTTTGGTTTCTTATTTTGACCACAAAAACTTGGTTCAGGCAGCGCAAGCAGCCAGCAAAAATGCTGCTGCCACTTGTCAAATACAGGGTGGTTTTGGCCACCCAAAATCTTTTTAGAAAAGAGGGATACTCATGAAAAAAGGCACAAAAATATTAGCTGCTACTGCTGCATGTTTAGGTTTATTTCTGACTGCTTGTCAAAAAAATGCAGATTCTGGTACGAACAACCAGACTAAAATCACGGTTGTTCAGAATGCGGCCGTTGACTCGCTAGATCCAATTCTAGCCTACCAAAATACTTCGTCAACAGTGGTGGCAAATGTGAATGAAGGGTTATATACCATTGATGCTAATGACAAAACACAGTTAGGACTGGCCGCCAGCGTTAAGACCAGCAATCACGGATTGACAAAAACGTTTACCATTCGTAAGAATGCGAAGTGGTCAAATGGTGATGCAGTTACAGCTAACGATTTTGTCTTTGCTTGGCGGCGCTTGTCTGATCCTAAGTTGGCTTCAGCTTTCAACTTCCAACCGGGAGCTGCAGGAATCAAAAATGCCAATGAGATCGTAGCTGGTAAAAAACCAGTTGAGTCATTGGGGGTCAAGGCAGTTGACGCCAAGACCCTAGTGGTCAATTTGGATCATGTCGTCCCCTATATGGATAAGCTACTGGCTTTCAGCGACTTTGCTCCAGTTAACCAAAAGTATTTTGAACGGGCTGGTAAGAAGTTCGCTCAGGATTCAAACCACTTAATTTATTCTGGCCCATACCAACTCAAGGATTGGAAATTAGGGGATAACACTATTCAATTGGTCAAAAATTCCAAGTATTGGGATGCCAAGAACGTTAAAGTTAAAGAAGTTAAGCTTGACGTTATCACCGACCCCGAAAAGGCAGCAATTGCTTATGAAAATGGTAGTGCTGACTATGTTCATTTGAGCGGTCAATTAGCTGCTAAGTACCGTAAAGATAAAGGCTTTGAAAACGACGTAGGGAACTTTACCCAGTACATTATGTTCAACCTCAAAAAGCCCGGAATGAATAATGAAAACTTGCGGAAGGCAATTTCTCACAGTATTGACCGACAAGAAATCACTACCCATATTTTAAAAGATGGTTCAATTCCGGCACACTCAATGGTTATGAAGGATTTGGTTAAGAATCCGGCTAATAATAAAGATTTTGCTGACGAATCAACAAATAATTTAACAAATTATGCGCCTGCTGCTGCCAAACAGTACTGGAACAAGGCTAAAGCGACAACTAAGGTAAGAGACTTCACCTTGTTATACGATGATAGTGATCCATCGTATGCCAATGTGGCGGCCTATATTAAAGCTCAAGTTGAAAAACATCTTCCTGGCATGAAAGTCAACCTGCAACAAGTAGCCAAGAAAACCAGATTAGATAAAATGTCGAAGGCCACTTATGATGCAACACTGACTCGGTGGGGGCCAGATTATGCGGATCCAACTGCTATTTTGAGCATGTACCAATCTAAGAATGACAGTAATTATGGTCATTGGGCCAATGCTGAATTTGATCGTTTGCTAGCGCGAGCAGACCAGACGACTGACCAGAAGAAGCGCTATCAGCTTTTGCTAAAGGCCAACAATGTCTTAATTGATAGTGCTTCTTGCCCGCCGCTCTATCAAAACGGCGCGCCTGTTCTGAAGAGAACAAATATTGAGCACCTACCAATGCATATTGCCGGTGTACCGTTCTTCTTCAAGTATGCATCAATTAAGTAAATTAATTTAAGCCAAGTTGCAAACGGGGCTGGGATGCGATCTCAGTCCTGTTTGCTTATCTTAGGAAGTAAGGAGGGATAAAGTTGAAAAAATACGTTTTAAAAAGAATTTTAATTGCTATGGTAACCCTATTTTTGATTACCTTGATTTTGTTCATGTTGGAAAAGGCAATGCCGGGCTCCCCGTTTAACGATGAAAAAATGTCACATGACCAGGTTGCCGCTCTTTATCACAAATATGGACTAGATGGTCCTGATCCGCTGCAATTTTTGAACTACCTGAAAAATATGTTGACTGGTGATTTTGGCATATCGTATACAGTTCAAGTTAATACGCCAGTCACAACGATGATTCTGCAGCACTTTACTATTTCATTGCAAATTGGCTTACAAGCAACTTTGCTAGGCGCAATTTTAGGATTCTTCATGGGAGTTTTAGCAGCTATCAAAAAGGGCACAATCTGGGATAACCTGATGACTGGTATTTCGGTTTTAGGCATTAGTTTGCCCAACTTTGTGGTAGCGTTGATTGTTTCTTTGCTGTTTGCCTACAAGTTGATGATTTTTCCAGGGACTTACCAGCAGACCCAACCATTTATTTCAAGCATTTTGCCGACAATTGCCCTCAGTACTTTTACTATGGCAAGTATCGAGCGCTATGTGCGCAATGACATGATTACTATTATGAATTCTGATTATTATCGATTGGCAGATTCTAAGGGAATAAAGAAAAGTCAACTAATTATGCACCATGTCATTAGAAATACCTTGATCTCAGTGATTACCGTTTTAGCACCACTGATGATTGACCTGATTGCGGGGAGTATGGTAATTGAAAAAGCATTTGCAATTCCCGGATTGGGAACGCTCTATATCAGCGCAATTCAAGCCAATGACTATAATGTCGTGCTTGGTATTACCTTCTTTTATGCTGTGCTGTTCATCGGCATCATGTTAGTGGTTGATATTCTTTATGGCTTAATTGATCCGCGAATTAGATTAGATGAGGGTGAATAATTATGACAAATAAAACAAATACTGATTTTACTTTTGTCTCTAAACCTGAAATCGTTGACCATTATGCGGGTAAGTCTGCTTCTTACGGTCAGCTGGTTTGGCGGCGCTTTTTAAGGAACAAGGGAGCGGTGGTTAGTGCAATAGTGCTAATTGTCATTGCCTTGATTGCATTTTTGGCACCGTATTTAAGTCAATTCTCACCAACTACACCGTATCCGAGCCAGTCTAATTTGGCTCCCGGGACAAGTGGTCATTGGTTCGGAACCGATAACTTGGGGAGAGATATCTTCGTCAGAGTGGCAGCTGGAACTTCCGTTTCATTGCGCGTTGCCCTGGTGGCAATGGCCATTGATCTGGTGATTGGAACTAGCTATGGGCTCATCTCGGGTTATTTCGGTGGTAAAGTCGACTTGTTTATGCAGCGAATTACAGAAATTTTGAGTACCATTCCAATGATTATTATTGTTACACTATTAGTCTTAGTAATGCGGCCTGGGCTGGTAAGTATTATTACTGCGATGATGATCGTCGGGTGGATTAATATGAGCCGCATCGTTAGGGCGCAGGTGCTCGAACTAAAAACAAGAGAATTTGTTTTGTCAGCCAAAACAATGGGAGAAGCAAATAGCAAAATTATCTTCTCCCAGATTTTGCCCAATGCACTAGGACAAATTATTACTACCTTTATGCTGTCTGTTCCTAATGCCATCTTTTTAGAAGCCTTTTTGGCCTTTATTGGCCTGGGCGTCCCGGCACCACTTGCTTCCTTAGGAACAATGATTAACGATGGCTATACCCAAGCAATCGTCTATCCTTATATGGTGATTTTCCCAGTTTTATTCTTGGCGCTAATTATGTTGAGCTTCAACATTATTGCCGATGGTTTGCGCGATGCGCTTGAAGGGAGTTAGGAGATATGTCTCAAACGGTGTTAGAAATTAAGAACTTACAGGTCGCCTATCAAACTGAACATGGAGAAGTGCAAGCAGTTAGAGGAATTGACTATCAAGTCCAAAAAGGTGAAACAGTGGCTTTGGTGGGAGAATCAGGTTGTGGTAAATCAGCCAGCGTAAAACCAATTATGGGTGAAAAAGAAGCCAATCAAGTAATTAAGACTGGTGAAATTAAGTTTACCTATCAGAGTAAAACCGGCGAAAAGACAATTGATTTGTTAAAGGTCAATGCTAAAGTAATGCAAAGTCAAATTAAGGGTAAAGAAATCGCGATGGTTTTCCAAGATCCGATGACTTCGCTAGATCCAACCATGAAAATTAATAAACAGGTGGCAGAGGCGGTTAAAGCTTCCTATCCAGACCTAAACAAGCTACAAGTGAAGCAAAGAGTTTTGGAGTTGATTGCAACAGTTGGTATTCAAAATGCAGAAGTTGTGCAAGAGCAGTATCCCCATCAACTGTCGGGTGGGATGCGCCAGCGAATTGTTATTGCGATTGCTTTAGCAGGTAATCCTAGTCTGTTAATTTGTGATGAACCGACTACCGGACTCGACGTTACAATCCAAGCCAAAATTTTAAACTTGATTAAGCACATCCAAAAATCCAGAAAACTAGCAGTGATTTTCATTACGCATAACTTGGGCGTAGTAGCCAACATTGCGACCTTTGTGAATGTAATGTATGCTGGCAAAATTGTTGAAACAGGGACAAGTGAAGATATTTTCTTTGATCCTAGACATCCTTATACTTGGGGCTTGCTGACTGCTGTTCCTGACGTTAATGAACAAGTTAAGAAGCTGCCCACCATTGCCGGGACGATTCCTAACCTGACCCAGCCAATTGTAGGCGATGCCTTTGCCCCGCGGAATAATTATGCTTTAAAGATTGATTTTGAACAGCAGCCGCCAATGTTTAGAATTAACCAGCACCACTATGCCGCCACGTGGCTCCTGGATAAGCGGGCTCCGCGAGTAGAAATGCCGGCATTACTGCAAACACGAATTGCTAAAATGAAGGGAGCGGGTGAGGCTGATGGCAAATAATATTTTAGAAGTGCAGCATTTAAAACAGTACTTCCCGGCGTCCAGTAAAAAGCTGGTTAAGGCCGTTGACGATGTTTCTTTTTCGATTGCCAGTGGTGAGACCTTTGGCCTAGTAGGAGAATCTGGTAGCGGCAAAACGACAATCGGTCGATCAATAATTCGCCTGTACAAGCCCACGGCGGGAACCGTCACCTTTGAGGGCGAGCAGATAGCTGGTTCATTGAATAAAGCACAAGCGGCGAAATTACGCAAAGACATACAGATGATTTTTCAAGATCCAATGTCTGCGCTTAACCCCCGTAAAAAGGTGGGTGAAATTGTCAGACTGGGACTTGATATTCATTATCCACAGCTTGATAAAACGGAAAAACTAACTCGTGTTCGAAAGATGCTTAAAGTGGTGGGACTCGATAGCTCATTTATTAACCGTTATCCGCAAGAGTTGTCTGGCGGTCAGCGGCAAAGAGTGGGCATTGCACGAGTTGTGATTATGCACCCGCGGCTAATTATTGCCGATGAGGCGATTTCAGCATTAGATGTGTCGGTGCAAGCGCAAGTGGTCAACTTGTTGCAAAGCATTCAAAAGGAAAGTGGCAGTGCCATGCTCTTTATTGCGCATGACTTAGCAATGGTTAAACATCTCTCCAGCCACATTGGGGTAATCCATTTGGGACATATTGTGGAGACTGGTCCCACCGCTGAGCTTTTTGCTAATCCGGTTCATCCCTATACTCAAAGTTTGCTTACCGCAATTCCATCAACTAATCCTTTGGCAGAACAAAACAAGCAGTTGACTGACTATCAGGCTAATCGTCAGCAATATGAACATAAAGCAATGAAAGATCTTGGTCAGGGGCATTTGGTCTTAGCCGATGGATCTTGGCCAATTTAAACTGATTAATTTAGTTATATTAATTTATACAGTTTATATAAAATAATATTACACAAAAAGCTTAAGCAATAATGTACTGCTTAAGCTTTTTACCTGTTGTGAACAAACTATGCCAACTAGTCAGTTAAGTTTGCACTGATTTGCCGTTTGAGTAGAGTCATATCGGCGGAGTCATCAGCAGCTTTAAGGTTAAACAGCTTAACCTGAATCACATACGCTAGCATTGGGCTAATCAGAATGCGCAGAATTTGGACAGGCGTCAACTTTTGATTGATTTCGGTAAAACGATGCTGTAAGTTCTGACAATATGCCAGTACTCCTTTTTCACCAGCGACGTATTTTTTGATGAGGTTAAGCATGTTCTGGTTGGTCAATAATTCCTGGAAAAATAGGCTGAAAAAATCAAAATTAATGAGCAGAAAATGAACGCGGTCCTCAACTACAAAAGCTACTAACTTGGATAAATCTTGGTAGTCATTTAGCTGCACAAAAAAGTTTTCTTGGACTTCTTTTAGTAGTGGATTCAATAGTTTAGTCAGGAGATCATCCTTTGATTTGAAATACTTGTAGATCGTCCCTTCACTTACGCTGGCTTCATGGGCTATCTCAGCTGTTGTAGTTGCGTGAAATCCCTTTTCAGAAAATAATTTTAGCCCGGCTAGCAACACCTTTTTTTGGCCAGAAGGTATTTTTTGCTGGTTGATTTCTTCTTTGTAACTTGCTAAAACTTTTGCCATAATCACATCTCCATCATTATTGTTATACTTTACGATACCGCTTTAAGCCGAGGATATTCAAGTACAATAATATTATCAAAAAAATCAAGAGTGCTCCAATATCGTTTGTGATATTGGATAAGCCTTGGCCATACATCATAATCTTGGTTAAGGCGTCACCGGTATAAGTTAGGGGTAAAATTTTTCCGATATACTGTACCCACTGCGCCATTGAATCTAGTGGAATGAGTCCGGAAAAGAAAACTTGTGGCACTATAACTACCGGAATTAGTTGCATCATCTGAAATTCAGATCCAGCTAAGGTTGAGAGCAATAACCCAAAAGCTAGTGCAACAAGGGCTAACAGAAAACCGATTAAAATCACATTAAAGAGGCTACCAACCACTTCGACTTTTAACAACCAAATTGTTGCAAGTACAATAATCGTAGCCTGTACAATTGAGATCAGGCCGTAGCTAATTAGATAACCAAAGACAATTTCGCTTCGCCTGACAGGTGTGGCTAGTAAGCGATCGAGGGTGCCACTGGTGCGCTCTTTGAGCAGTGCCATACCAGAAATTAAAAAAACAAAAAGAAAAACGAAGAAACCGAGCAAAATTGGTACCATTTTGGCAAAGAAGCCAGTGTCTTTGTTGCCGTACCGATAATGATTATTAATTTTCACCTTAGAAGTTTGCTTGGGTTGCTTTATCTTTGAAGCAATTAGAGGATCAGCCTTTAACAATACTCTTTGGATTTGCTTAAGTTTACTCGTTAACGTTGAAAAGTTTTCTTTTGTTAGCGCTGCGCTCAGTGCTTGCTTAGTTAGGGTGGTTTTACCAGAATCGGTGTTAGCGTAAGTAACATCGTAAGTGTTATTTTGGTATGAAATAGCGGCATCAATTTTGTTGTTTTGTAAGTTAGCGTTAGCGCGCTTCTTTGAGTGGTATTTCTTAACCGTAACATGGTCAATCTTATTAAGTTTCTTATTAACAGATTGACTAACATTAATGGTGGCAATAGTTGTTTCTGTTTGCGAATTTGCCGAAAACATAACATTCATCAACCACATGACTAAGATTGGTGCAAGAAACATTAGTATCAATGACCGCTTGTCGCGGAATAATTCCAACCAAACTTTTTTGGCAATAGCTAAAGTTCTCATTATTCTTGTTCCTCACTTTCGGCTTTTAGGAAAACTTCTTCAATTGTATCAACACCATATTGCTGCTCGAGCTTTTTGGGTTCCGCAAAGGCAATGATTTTTCCGCCTAGCAAAAGAGCAACCCGGTCCGTTAATTCAGCTTCGTCCATAACGTGTGTAGTAATTAAAACACTGCGTCCTTGCTGTCGAATTAAGGCCAGTTCATGCCATATTTTGCGGCGCAGAGAAGGGTCAATTCCAACAGTCGGCTCATCGAGCACAAGCAAGTCAGGTGCGCCCAACAGGGCAATTGCTAGTGATAGTCTGCGCTTCATCCCACCAGAATAATTGCTAACCTTTTTATTTAAGTCATTAGTCAATTCGACTACATTAGCAGTATAATCAATTTCTTCGGCAAGTTTATTACCTGTGACACCTTTCATATTACCAAAAAACTCCAGATTTTCTTTAGCTGTTAGTGCTTCATACAAGGCATCAGACTGCGCCATATAACCAATTTTTACAAGTATTTTGCGAGCCGGCATGGTGGTATTAAGAACTACTGCATCACCGGAGTCAACTTTTTCCATACCCAGCATAGTTTTAATAGTTGTCGATTTACCGGCCCCCGATGGACCAATCAGCCCCACAATTTCTCTTTTTTTAACAGTTAAGCTAATATTATTTAGCACTACCTGCTTGCCATATGCCTTGTACAGTTGACGTAAATCAATGATGTTTTCCATGTTTTGCTTTCCTCCTTATTTAATTTAGCGAGTGATTACTCACTAAATTATTAAAACGATATTTTAGCCAGTTAATACTACCTTGTCAATCAAAAGGTAACTTAATTCAATTTTTTATGAACTGAGTTACTGGAACTAATAAATTGTTATTTCTTTTTTAATTTAGTAATATTGGAATGATGAAGGAGCAGAGAAATGAATTCCGATAAGACAATTGCGGCCGTTCCGCTCTATAGAAAAGTTTATCTGGATTTGAAGCGGCAAATCCAGCAGGGGCAATTAAAGCCAGAACAAAAATTACCAAGTGAACAATATTTGTGTGAGAAGTACCAGGTTAGTAGGATAACGGTGCGCCGCGCGCTCAAGTTACTGACAGAGGAAAGGTTAATTGCCACAATTCAGGGCAAGGGGTCTTATGTCAATGCCCAAAAAATGAGTGGCAAGTTGGAGCAGATTCAAGGTTTTTCAGAGTTTGCGCTTTCCCGTGCAAAAACTAACAAACAGCTTATTATTAAACGTGAAATATTACAAAATGCTGATGTTGCCAAAGTCCTGCTTTTACCTGAACAGGCGGATTTGATTTATATTAAACGCCTTTCCGAAATAGCGGGGACACCAATGGCAATCGATGAGGCTTGGCTTTCGGCGGAACGCTTTCCCGATTTATTAGTTAACATTAATACTGCTACTTCACTGTATGAGTACCTGGAAGAAAAGTACCATGAGAGCCCGGCAAGTTCATACCGGGAGATTGGAACCATCTTGCCTAATGCTAAGCAAACGCACTTGCTGAAGTTAACTACGACTGTACCTTTATTTGAAGTAAATAAGACGGTTTATAACCAGTTTGAGCAGCCGCTTGAGTTCTCTCACTATGTTGTCCGCGGTGATGAAATGACCTACACGATTGATTCGACGTCGGATAGCCACATTTACTTTAACAATAAGAAAATGTCGTAAAAGACCATAAAAAGCCAGTTTGAACAGTCCCTTCGGGACCATTCAGACTGGCTTTTCTTGTTTTGGCTAGGGAGCTTGGTGGAATGGAAAATTAGTGAGTTTTGACAATACAATAACAAGGGCATACTACTCAAGGAAGACGGTCAAGAAATGACTGAGACTATTCCATGATTTTTTTCTAAATGCATTTTGATGGGACTTTGTATTAGGTTGCAATGGTGTAATAAGCAATATTACGGGCTGGCTTGCGCTAAAATAAATTGCTAAAAAGTTGTTAATACTTTTTTAGTGGGTGAATGGTTAAAAAACTAAAAAATAATGCAAAAAAGCTTGAGTTTGCGCAGGTGTTTTCTGTACCCTTAAGCTAAGTGAAAATTGGAGAAGGTTAAGAATGAAGAATTTTTTGTTTCGGCTGTATCTGCGTCTAATGAAGCTAGGCGCGAGTTTGACGAAAATCAATCAAAAGCACCTAGTGATTTTGAATGGTGCGGGGAGATCGGGCTCCAATGGTTACCTTTTTGCTAAGTACATGAGGGCTAACCATCCCGAATACGATGTGACTGTGGTTGAACCATGGCCATCATCACATTTATCATTTAAGACCTGGCGCAAAATTGGCCGGGCCAAGTTTGTCTTGACTACTCATTCTCCCTTTAAGGTCCATGCTAAGCAGGTTAATATCCAATTTTGGCACGGCATTCCGCTCAAACGGATGGGCATCATGGCCAATAATACTACTAGTAGAGCCGATTGGCGCAATGCCAAGTTATGGCAAAAGAATACTGACCTTGTTTGCTCCAGCTCTGACCTCTATGAAACCCTGATGAGTGCTTGTACTGCGGTAGAGGCAGCTAAGTATCATAAAGTAGGTTTTCCCCGTCTTGATGCACTATCAAGGCCGGTAATTTCTAAGGATCAATTACTGCAAGACTTGTTTAAGCAAAGGGATGAACAAGCGCAAATCGTTATTTACATGCCAACTTTTCGCTATGAGCTGGCCGACCAGGAAGTTATGGCGCAAATTAGTGCAGGTAACTTTTTAACCCTACCGGATTTTGCTGCAGCGCGCTTGAATGAATCACTTAGAATTAACCACCAGTACCTAATTGTTAAGCTGCATCCCTATGAGCTGAGTCTAATCGGTGACTTGAACAGTCACTTTTCCAATATTAGTTTTCTTAATAATGACTACTTAACTGAACACGATGCCGATCTTTATGAACTCTTGGGCAGTACGGATAGCCTGATTACCGACTTTTCCTCGGTTTACTTCGACTACTTGAACTTGGACAAACCAATCATCTTTGTGACTAACTACCTAAAGCAATATGAGCAGGAGCGGGGGCTACTGCTTGGCCCGTATGATCGCGTTGTCCCCGGTTCCTGTGTTAAAACGCAGGCTGAATTGGTGCATGCCCTGGCTGCACCAGATAAGTACCAAACCCAGCGCAAGTACTGGCTAGACCTGACCAATCAAGTTCATAGTGATTCGTACTGCGCTGATATCTTTAATTTGATGATACAAAAAGGTGAAGAGGATAAACTGTGAAAAAAACATTTTTGAATATTTTATATAATGCGGTTTACCAAATTTTCCTTGTCTTAGTGCCACTGATCACGGTACCCTACCTGTCGAGAATTCTAGGGCCAAAAACATACGGGGTCTACAGTAATGTGAACAATATTGTCCAATTCTTAATGATCTTTTGTACATTATCAGTTTCTTATATCGGTATGCGGACAATTTCGCAGACGCGCGCTTTTGGCAATAAGGCCGACCTTACCGAAGCGTTTTGGGGTTTATGGTATTTCCAAGCAATCGCTGGTGCAGTGACTATTGTGCTTTTGGTAGTCGTTACTAGTTTTTTTCATCTCAAGTACGGCCCCTACCTGTTGCTCATGGTGCCCTACCTAATTTCAGCTCAGGTTGACATTTCTTGGTTTTTTCAGGGCCTTGCGGCCTTTGGCCGGGTGGTAGCAAAGAACACGGCAGTTAAACTTGTTTCCGTTATCCTGATTTTACTTTGGGTGAAAGAACCTGGTGACCTCTGGAAGTATATGCTGATTATGTCGGTGTCGACGATGTTGGGATCATTTGTCTTTTGGCTCGATATTCGCCGTTATGTTGGTCGGCCAGTGGGGCATTTTTACCAGTATCAAACGACGGTGCGAGCAATTATTACCTTGCTGGTTCCGCAGATTGCTACCCAGATTTATACCTCACTCGATAAACCACTTTTGGGCCTTTTTCAGAACTCAACGCAGGTGGCCTTTTATGACAATTCGCAGCGTATTTCTAACATGGTTCTGGGGATCATTACCAGTATTTCACTGGTGATTATGCCTAAGATGGCCGGTGAAGGACAAGGCAAGCAGAAGGTGATCTTAAAAAAATCGCTGGAAGCGACGGTCATGCTGGGAACGATCTTTGCAGTCATCATCATGGCCAATACCAAGGAATTTGTCCCCTTTTTCTTTGGCCATAAGTTTATTCCGATGACGCCGTTGATGTTTTTCTTCACCTTGACCATTATTATGATTCCAATGGGCGGTGTTTTTGCCAATCAGTTTGCCTTGGCCAATCACCGAGATCGTGATTATGCTATTCCGGTAATTGTTGGTGCAATCCTTGAATTGGTGCTAAGCTACTTCCTTGACCGCTGGTACGGCGCCACAGGAGCTATGGTGGCCATTCTACTAACGGAATTCATTGTGCTCCTTTTGCGGCTCTGGATTGTGCGTGATGGTTATGATTTCAAATATTCCTTCCGTGAAATTCCCAAATATTTGCTGATTGCGGTAATTGTCTTAGCTGTTGGGATGGTACTACCGCAGCTGGTTTCGTCCGCCTTTCTGAATATGACCCTAAAGTCCATCATTATGTTTGTTTTGTATATTTTACTGATGTTTATGATGAAGCTTGACTTTAATGAAGATATAATGATGTTACTTAAACGTTTTTTTACACGAGGCTAAAATGATTCCCAAAATTATCCATTACGTTTGGGTTGGGGGTAACCCTAAACCCAAGAACATTCAACGTTGCATGAAAACCTGGAGTAAGCACCTGCAAGACTACCAAATTATTGAGTGGAACGAGCAGAACTTTAATATTCACGAAAATCCCTACATTGAACAAGCCTACCAGGAGCAAAAATGGGCCTTTGTGTCAGATTATATTCGGGCCAAGGCAGTTTATGAGCAGGGCGGCATTTACCTGGACACCGATGTATTGGTTTTGGATGATTTGACAAGCCTATTGGCTGATCGCGCGTTTGTTGGTTTTGAAAATAAAGCTAATCCCTTTACTGCTGTTTTTGGTGCGGAAAAAGGACATCCGCTGGTTAAGGACATGTTGTCCTACTATGATAACCGTGATTTTACCTTTGACACCAAAGATCAACTAGCAGGAGTCAACACGCTTTCCGTTTCGGACATCCTTAAAGACAAGTATGGCGCCAAGCCAACTAACCAGGAACAGCTATTGCCAACGGGTATTCATGTCTATCCTGACGGAATCTTGTGCAATCCCTCTGCTGCTTCTAAGACGATCCACGTGTTTACTGGTACCTGGATGGAGGGCGCTAAGCCTTTTAAGCGCAAGCTGGTGACGGCGCTAAAGGTCAGAATCAGAAGTAAAGCTGCTGCGGGACTTTACGCTAAATTAATCAGATAAGATGACTGAGCAAGAGTTACAAAAATTGGTAGAGCAGATATCCCTTACTTACTTTGGTCGTCCCTTTAAGCATCGCGTAAAAATTAACCGCCGCTTAACCACCACTGGGGGCCGTTACCACTTAGAAGACCATCATCTTGAGATTAATGCGCATTTTTTAGTAAAGCAGTATCAAAGTGAACTAGTGGGAATTATTAAGCATGAATTGGTACACTACCATCTCCACTTAGCTCAACGAGGATACCGCCACCGTGATCGGGATTTTTCCAGGCTGCTTAAGCGGGTAAACGGTTCGCGTTATGCCCCGGACATTGGTTTGAGTCGCAAGCAATCGCCGCGTTATTGCTACACTTGCCAAAAGTGTGGCCAAAGCTATCAGCGGGTGCGGCGAATCAACGTTTTTAAGTATGCTTGCGGAAGGTGTGGCGGTCGCCTGAGTGTTGTTAATCAGCGGTAAAGCCAAGTGAGAGGTGAGGAATTATCGGGGTGGCCTAGCAGCTACTTTGTTTGACAAGTGATTAGTAAGCAAGTTATAATTCAAGTATAAAATTTAGGTACCTAACTATTTTTTGAAAAGGAGTTATCTCATGAGTCAAACAAGCGATAAATTAATGAAGCAACTAAGTTTTGTCATGCGGGCCAGTCGCTACTTTATGTTCGAAAATAAGCAGCCAATTTCAGGGCAAAAGCGGGTGTTAGCTGTACTCAAGTTGGGCGATGGCTTAACCCAGAATTACTTAGCAGAAATCCTGGCCTTAAGACCGGGATCGCTAGCTGAATTATTGAAAAAACTGGAACTAAAGGGTGATATCAGACGTGAAACTGATGACCAAGATAAGCGGGTAAAACGGGTATATTTGACTGAGGCCGGCAAGAAAGAGGCTAGTCTGCTTGATCAGGAGCAAAAAGAGTATGATACGGCAACTTTTTTTGCCGGGTTGAACGAGGATGAACAAGCAGAATTGAGTAAGTCGTTGGAAAAGATTTCTAATGGTTGGGATGAAGGCTTCCGTAAACAAACGCAAAGGTTTGTTGATCCGACTTACCGGATGAAAGCACTGGCTAAGTGGCACAAATTTTCTGACCAGCAAGATTATCGCACTGCGGATATGCAGGATATGCGGCGTAAAATGAGGGCGTGGCGGCACGAGTTTAAACGAGAAGATTTTCCTGAAAATCACCATAAATGTGCTAAAATACGTCAATATGACCAAGACTTTTGGCAAAAGTTTTGGGATAATAAGAACGAAGAAAGTTGATTAAGAAAAAGTGCAAAAAGTTTTTCAGCTTATGAAAAGCTTTTTGTTTGGATCAAAGTACTAGAAAGGCTACCTTCATGACGGTTAAACCACGTAAAAATAAGAATAAGACAGTTAAGCTACGGGATTTTTTTCACCTGTTGAGCGGATTACAGCTGAAAAAGTCACTATTTGTACTTGGTCTATTCCTCAGCTTGATTACCAGTGCAGCTAACTTAGCGCTGCCCCTACTAACCAGGAATTTGGTCGACACCAGTAAGTGGGATAAGTTTAATTACACCAGCATGGTAATCATTGTTGTAGTCTTTATCTTGCAGCTGGTCTTAAGCACGTTGGGCGGCTTTATCTTGCGCTACTTTGGCGAAAGCGTGGTCAAGACGCTGCGTGAACGGTTGTGGGCACACTTGCTAAAACTCCCTGTATCGTACTTTGATGAGAATAAGGCTGGGGAAAGTAGTTCCCGGTTGGTTAACGATACTGGTGTCATTAAGGATCTAATTGCAGCTCAATTCCCCAACTTTATTACGGGTGGAATTCAGCTAGTTTGTTCATTGTTTATCTTGTTTGTGATGGACTGGCAGATGGCAACGTTGATTTTTACGATTGTACCGATTGTCGTGCTCATTCTATTACCGATTGGGCGGATTATGTCAAGACTGGGGCGTAAGTTACAGACAGCCACTGCCGAACTCAATGGTGATGTTAGCGAAAAATTAGCCGATGTACGTTTGATTAAGGCAAGCAATGGGGAGCGGTTTGAAAAAGACCGCGGCAATGGCTTAATTGACAAGATTTTTGGTATTGGTGTGGCCGATGCACGAGTGGAGGCAATTCTCCAACCGGTCATGATGACTTTGATGATGGCGGCCTTTGTCGGTATTCTGGCTTTTGGTATTATTCGGATTGGTCAAGGAACATTAACTAGCGGCTCGCTAGTTGCCTTTCTCCTGTACTTGTTCAATGTGATTTCGCCAGTTGCCACCTTTGCCACTTTCTTTTCGCAAGTCCAAAAAGCACTGGGCTCAACCGAGAGAATTCAAGCTATTTTGAAGTTGCAGCCCGAAAAGGCGGCCTCGAACCAGCAGTTGGATTTAACTGATAAGACCTTGACTGCCAAAGCAGTCAGCTTTAGCTATAAGGTAGGGGAGCCAGTTCTCAATGAGATTTCCTTTACTGCGCAACCTAATTCGGTAGTCGCATTCGCCGGCCCTAGTGGTGGCGGAAAGTCCACTATTTTTGCCCTCTTGGAGCGTTTCTATCAACCTGCTAGTGGTCAAATTATGATTGGCGAGCGAGATATTCAGGACGTTGACTTGGACAATTGGCGGGCTCAACTTGGCTATGTATCACAAAATAGTGCGATTTTTTCCGGGACGATTCGGGAAAACTTAGTCTATGGCTTACCGCGCACGATCACCGACGATGAATTGTGGCAGGGTCTAGCACTCGCCTATGCAGACGGCTTTGTCCGGGAATTTCCCCAGCAAATGGAAACGGAAATTGGCGAGCGGGGCATTAAACTGTCTGGCGGACAGAAGCAGCGGTTGGCGATTGCCCGAGCCTTCTTGCGCAATCCAAAGCTTTTGATGTTGGATGAAGCGACGGCCAGCCTGGACTCGGAGTCAGAAGGCAAGGTTCAGCAAGCACTTGACCAGTTGATGGTCGACCGAACAACATTAGTGATTGCCCACCGGTTGTCCACGATTGTCAATGCTGATCAGATCTACTTTGTTGAGCACGGCCAGATTACGGGACATGGTACCCACCGTGAGTTGATGAGTCAACACGAACTGTATGCGCGCTACGTGAATGAGCAGATGGTTGATTAGCCAGTTTTTTCGCAAAAATAGTGCAGAAAGTATTGTGCTAAAATCAATTTTGGGTTATAGTATTGATTGTGCTTGCGGGCATGGCGGAATTGGCAGACGCGCAAGACTAAGGATCTTGTGATCGTTTTTAGATCGTGGAAGTTCGAGTCTTCTTGCCCGCACTGAATAAAAATGGAGCTTCGGCTCCATTTTTTTGTTTTGCGCCAGGCTAGCGCCCGGTTTATTTTAAAAAATAATTACATTGCATAATTTCACCGTAAGACGGGTATACTTAAGGTAATAAGTTAAAGGTAAGGGTTTTATATGGCGAAAAGACGGAAGAGCCGGAAGCAATCTAACTGGCAGATTATTATCCGAACGTTCATAATTTTATTTGTATTAATTGTTGCATTTGCCGCTTTTCGGTACTACCGCCGACAGGCAATTCAGTCTGAGCAGCTGCGTCAGGAGCAAATCGCCCGCGAAGAAGCTAGACAAAAGATCATTAGACAGCATAAGGCCTTTATTAAAGAGATTGGCCCGATTGCCAAGGAAGTCAACAAGTCTTTTGAACTGCTGCCGAGCATTGCTATTGCTCAGGCCTGCCTGGAGAGTGACTATGGCCAAAGCAGTTTGTCGCAAAAATATAATAATTTGTTTGGCGTCAAGGGGACCAATCCCAATACTTCAGCGATTTTATCAACTAAGGAATATGAAAAGGGTAAGTGGGTCGTAGTGAAGGCGCGTTTTCAGATTTACGATTCCTACGAAGCATCAATTCGGGCCCATTCACGCCTTTTTCAAAAGGGGACTAGTTGGAACGCCCACCAGTACCAGCATGTTTTGGCGGCGCAGAACTACCGTAAACAGGCTTACGCACTAGTCAAGGATGGCTATGCCACCGACCCGGAATATGCCGAAAAGTTGATTAAGTTGATTGAGCAATACCACCTTGACCGCTTCGACAAATAAAGGGCGATTCAATCAATTAGCCCTTATTTTTGGTACAATAAAATAGTTATAATTTTTCAGGTTGAAGGGAATTAGAATGAGCGAAGAATCGATTTTAGCAGGATTAAACCCGCAACAGCAACAGGCCGTTAAGACAACCGAAGGGCCATTGCTTGTCGTCGCCGGTGCCGGTTCGGGCAAGACTTCGGTTTTGACCCGCCGCATCGCCTACTTAGTTGATGAAAAAGAGGTATTGCCGTGGAATATTTTGGCCATTACCTTTACTAATAAGGCTGCTAGCGAAATGCGGGAGCGGGAACGAAAGTTACTCGGAGACCGTGCTAGCAGCATCTGGATGTCTACCTTTCATGCCCTGTGCGTGCGGATTTTGCGGCGTGATGCCGAAAAAATTGGCTACGGGAGTAACTTCTCGATTGCGGATGCAGCGGAGCAATTAACGCTGGTTAAACATATTGAACGGGAGCTCAACATTAACCCGAAGATGTACGAACCGCGGGGTATTCTGGCGGCGATTTCCAATGCTAAAAATGACTTATTAACACCCGCTGCCTTTGAGGCCAGCAGTTCTTCGCCGTTTGACAAGGTGGCCGCTGAAGTCTATCACGAGTATCAAAAGCGGTTGAAGCATGACCAAATCATGGATTTTGACGACTTGATTATGCAAACTTTAGTTTTGTTTAAGCAGGATCCAACCGTGCTGCATTATTACCAGAATAAGTTCCGGTACTTGCTTGTTGATGAGTATCAAGATACCAACCAAGCCCAATATGAACTGTGCCATGAACTTGCTGCTCAGTATAAGAATATCTGTGTAGTGGGGGATGCCGACCAGTCAATCTATGGCTGGCGCGGTGCCAACATGGAAAATATTATGAATTTTGAGCAAGATTATGAACAGGATGGGGTGCAAACGGTTAAGCTAGAGCAGAATTACCGCTCCACGGGCCATATTCTTGCCGCCGCTAATGCGGTAATTAAGAATAACGGTAACCGTAAGGCCAAGAACCTGTGGACTGACCAGGGTGATGGCGCAAAAATCACCTATTACCGGGCCCAAAGCGGTGATGATGAGGCGCATTTTATCATTGCCAAAATTCAGGAAGAGGTTGAGGCCAATAAGCATGCTTACAATGACTTTGCCGTCCTCTATCGGACCAATGCCCAGTCGCGAACAGTTGAAGAGGCCTTTGTGAAATCAAATGTGCCTTATCAGATTGTTGGTGGCCATAAGTTCTATGACCGTAAGGAAATCATGGATATTATGGCTTACCTTAAGTTAGTGGCTAATCCAAGCGATACAATGAGTTTTAACCGCATTGTCAATGTGCCCAAGCGGGGCATTGGGCAGGTCAGTGTGGATAAGTTTTTGACTTTGGCTCAGGACAATAACCTGTCTCTATTGGAGGCCTTTAATCATCTTAATATGGCAGGTCTATCGACCAGGGCAGCCGCCAAGCTGAGTGATTTTGGCGCTAAATTGCGCGATGCTATTATCTTTGCCAAAGATCACAGTGTAACCGGTTTGACTGAAAAAATTCTGCAGGACTTTGGTTATACGGATGCGCTTAAGGCAGAACATACCATTGAAGCTGAAACAAGATTAGAAAACCTGGATGAATTTTTGTCGGTAACCAAGCGGTTTGATGATGAATATGAAGCAGAAGACGATGACGCCAGCGTGCTCAGTGATTTTTTGGCTGAGGTTTCGCTATTAAGCGATCAAGATGACCTGGCTAATAATGATGAGCAAGTTACCTTGATGACTCTACACGCGGCCAAGGGCTTGGAATTTCCAGTGGTCTTTTTGGTGGGGATGGAAGACGGGCTCTTCCCACTGTCGCGGGCCTTAATGGAAGACGACCAGCTCGAAGAAGAACGCCGTCTTGCCTATGTCGGCATTACCCGGGCTAAAAGCAAACTTTTTTTGACTAATGCATATTCGCGAATGATGTATGGCCGCATGCAGAACAACCCACCTTCACGCTTTTTGGAGGAGATTGATCAGGCGGATCTCGATGCCGAAAATGCGGTGGTAACCAGTAGTGTCAATAACGGCTTCCAAGTTCAGACGGCGCCGTTTGCTACGGCTGATGAACGGGCCCGGGCTCAAGTTTATACTAGTCCGCAGGTAAAGCCTGCTGGTGCAATCGGAGCTGAGAAGAAGGGCTGGAATGTTGGTGACCAGGTTGACCATAAGGCCTGGGGACGCGGCGTGGTTGTTAAAGTTAACGGCCAAGGCGAAGACATGGAGCTCGATATTGCCTTTAAGGATAAGGGGATTAAACGGCTTCTAGCAGCCTTTGCCCCAATTAAACAGGTATAATGAAATAAGTAATAAGACAAGATTTTGAATCAGGAGGGGTAAAATGGCAGATTTGACTCTTGATGAAGCCAGAAAAGAAGTGGTCGCGCTTAGAAACAAGCTCGATAAGTGGGCAGATGAATACTATTCTAAGGATGAGCCGGAAGTCACAGATAGGGTCTACGACCAGAACTACAACCGCCTACTAGAACTGGAGCAAAAGTTTCCGCAATTGGTGACGCCAGATTCGATTACGCAGCGGGTGGGCGGACAACTTGATAGTGCCTTTACCAAAGTTACGCATGAAGTGCCAATGCTTTCAATGGGTGATGTCTTCTCCAAGGAAGAATTGCGTGAGTTTGACGAACGGGTGCAGAAGCAGGTTGGTCATGCCGTTGACTACAATGTGGAACTCAAAATCGATGGTTTGTCGATTAACTTAGAGTACACCGCCGGAAAGCTAACGCGGGCTTCAACGCGTGGCAACGGTGTGGTGGGTGAAGATGTGACTGCTAACGCTCGCTTCATTGCGGATATTCCGCAGACGCTACCGGAAAAATTAACTACAGAAGTTCGGGGCGAGTGCTATATGGGCAAGGAAGCCTTTGCCAAGCTGAATGCGCAGCGTGATGAAGAAGGAGCCAGTGCCTTTGCTAATCCCCGTAATGCAGCTGCTGGTTCGCTCCGCCAGCTTGATGCTAGCGTAACCAAAAAACGGCACCTTAGCACCTTTATTTACACCTGGGTTAACCCGCCAGCAGATATCACTAGTCAGCACCAAGCAATTGCAGAATTGGACCGGCTGGGTTTTCATACCAACCAAACGGGCCGCAAGCTGGCTAAGCTAGACGAGATCTTCGCCTTCATTGATGAATACACCCAAAAGCGTGATGATCTTCCCTATGGGATTGACGGCATTGTCCTCAAGGTTGATGACTTGCAATTGCAACAAGCCTTAGGCAATACGGTCAAGATTCCGCGCTGGGAAATTGCCTATAAGTTTCCGCCTGAAGAACAAGCAACGGTTGTTCATGAAATCAAGTGGACGGTTGGCCGTACCGGTGTGGTAACGCCAACTGCCATTATGGATCCAGTCCAACTAGCTGGAACAACCGTTTCGCACGCTGTGTTGCATAATGCCGACTTACTGCGAGAAAAGGATGTCAGGCTTGGAGACACCGTTATGCTGCACAAGGCGGGTGATATTATCCCTGAAATATCGGAGGTAGTTCTTGCCAAGCGGCCTAAGGGGACGGAGCCTTATCCAATTCCCACGGTCTGTCCCTCCTGCGGGGAAAAGTTGATTCACCTGCAAGATGAGGTTGCACTGCGTTGTGTTAATCCGGCCTGTCCTGCTCAGATTGAAGAGGGCATTACGCATTTTGCTTCACGTCCGGCCATGAATATTGATGGTCTGGGACCTAAGATTGTGCGGCAGTTAATTAACCGTAAGCTGGTGCACAGTGTCGCTGACTTGTATCACTTACAGGCCAGCGACCTTGAACAACTGGACCACTTTAAGGATAAGGCTATCAGTAACTTGCTGACGGCAATTAATAACTCAAAGCAAAATTCGGTTGAGCTGCTTTTAACGGGACTGGGAATTGACCATGTGGGTGCAAAAGCGGCCCGCTTAATTGCGCAAAAGTTTAAAAATATGACTAAGATTATGGCAGCGGACGTGCAGGAAGTTGCAGCAATCGATACAATAGGCATGACCATTGCCGAAGCACTAACGACCTACTTTGCCCAGGATGAGGTTAAAGAACTAGTTGACCAGCTACGGGCCAGCGGGGTCAATATGGATTACCGCGGTCCCAGCGAAGAAACCCAGGCCGCCATTCCAGATAATTACTTCAAGGATAAGACAGTTGTATTAACGGGCACGCTGGCATATTATACGCGCAGCGACTTTACCAAAAAACTGCAAGCGCTTGGGGCCAAGGTGACGAGTTCAGTTTCGGGCAAGACAGACTACTTGATTTATGGTAAGGATGCTGGTTCAAAGTATACTAAGGCCCAAAAATTAGGTGTGCAGTTATTAACTGAGGAAGCAGCAATCGCTCAAGTTAAATAAAGGAATAGAGAAATTGAAGAAACACTTGCAGATTTTAGCGATTTTAGGAGCAGCATTGAGCCTGACTGCTTGCGGAAATTTAAAGAATTCCAACTTGGCCAACAATGCTAAAACATCGTCAGATTCGAATAATAAAACCTATCAAACAGCTGAAACGGGTAACAATGGTTATACGGTCTTGCTGAAAAACGGACACTACGTTACTAGCCCCATTGCTGGCTTAACTGCCACCAACAATGATAATTCGGTTGATACTCGTGAACTTGAACGCGGACTCGTGCAAATTTCTAAGGGGGAATATTCGACTAACTCTTTTCTTTTTCAAGAAGGGCAGTATATCAGTTCCACGGTTGCTAATGACTGGTTGGGGCGTAAGTCGAAGGCCAATCCAGCTGGACTTAACCCGGCATTGGGGTCTAAGAAGCAATATAATCCTTATTATTTAGAAGAGATTATTGAGCAAGACTATTTGACGGGCTCTGGTTCAAACTACCACATTGGTGGAATGAGCATTGGTCTGGCACTTAATTCAGTTGATTACTACCAAAAGACTAAGGATGGACCGGAATACCAGGCCGCCATTTCACGGTCCAAGCAGCAGCAGTACGGGCAAGCGATTGCCCAGCAAATTGTTGCCCGCTTGCGGAAGAAGAATGCACTAAAGAACGTGCCAATTACAATTGGTCTTTTTTCCAAGGAAAGTAAGGACGCGTTAGTTTCTGGAACTTACTTTTTGAGCGGGACAGCCGCTGCTAATAGTAGTAAAATAACTAAATGGAAAACTATTACTACCCAGGCCGAGGTATTGCCAACAGTTGGCAATAAGAAGGCAATTAATAGCAGTGACGCATCGAATTTTAACAGCTTTAAGCAATCAATTCAGAACTATTTTCCCAATATTAGTGGCGTAACTGCGAACTTACGCTATGAAAATGGCAAATTGGCGCAGGAAAATATCTCGATCACAACTCAATTTTACGGGTACGAGCAGATTCAGAGTTTTACCAGATTGGTTTTAGCCACCGCTAGAAAATATTTGGCTAATGATGTGCCGATTGAAATAAAAATCGGCTCGGTTAATGACGTGCAAGCGTTGGTTGCCAAAGAAACGGGCGATAGTAGTTATCAAGTCCATATTTATGGTGGGGAATAAGGAGGTATTTACGTGAAAATCACAGAAGAAACAATTAAACACGTTGCGGTCTTATCGCGACTGGAAATCAATGAAAAAGACCTTGGTCAGGTGACCGAGCAGATGAGTTCAATTATTAATATGGCAGATCAGTTATCAGAGGTTGATACCGCTGTTGTTGAAGAAACTGTTCAAGTAGTTGACCGTGACACCGTCTTTCGAGCAGACCAGCCAGAACACTGGCAGGATCGGACTGAACTGATGAAGAATGTTCCTGACCAGGCCAACGGCTTTATCAAGGTTCCGGTAATTATTAACAAGGATGAGGACGAGTAATGAACTACTTAAATGAAGATATTGACTCATTAAATCAAAAATTAGCCCAAGGAACGTTGGAGGCTGATCAACTGGCTCAAGATACGGTGGCCAATATTAAGCAGACTGATGACCAGTTGAATGCTTGGATCACGGTGCAAGAAGATGCCAAGCCCGACCAGGACCTGGATTTTGCTCATCATAAGTTAGCTGGAATTCCCATTGCCATAAAAGACAATATTATTACCAAGGATGTCAAGACAACTGCTGCTAGTCACATCCTGGATAACTATTTACCAGTTTATGATGCTACGGTTATTGAGAAGTTGAAAGAGGCACATGTTACCTTTGTGGGCAAGACCAACTTGGATGAGTTTGCAATGGGTTCGTCAACGGAGCATTCATACTTCGGTATTACCCACAATCCGTGGAACTTGGACAAGGTTCCCGGTGGTTCTTCCGGTGGTTCGGCCGTTGCGGTTGCTTCGGGTCAGGTAGTGGCCGCCCTGGGTTCTGATACCGGTGGTTCAATCCGCCAACCGGCTGCCTTTAACGGCATTTTTGGCATTAAACCAACCTACGGTCGCGTTTCCCGCTGGGGCCTGATTGCTTTTGCCTCATCGCTTGATGAGATCGGCGTAATGAGCAAGCGGGCCAAAACCTCAGCTCAGGTCTTGAATGTGATTGCTGGTCAAGATGAGCACGATTCTACCTTATCAACTAGAGCCGTACCGGATTTCACTCGATTTATTGGTCAAGCTGTCAAGGGGATGCGGGTTGCTGTTGTTAAAGAATACCTCGATGCAGTTGATGGCGACATGCACGATGTAATCGAGCAACAAATAGCCGTTTTGAAAGAGGCTGGCGCCATTATTGATGAGGTTTCTTTACCGCTGACTAAGTATGTTGTGCCAGACTATTACATCATCGCTTCAAGTGAAGCTTCTTCGAACTTACAGCGATTTGACGGTATTCGCTACGGCTACCGGTCCAAAGATGCTAAAGACTTGCTTGATGTTTATGTTAAGTCACGGTCTGAAGGCTTTGGTGAAGAAGTTCAGCGCCGGATTATGTTAGGGTCGTTTGCCTTGTCAGCTGGTTCATATGACCGCTTCTTTAGACAAGCGGCTAAGGTTAGAACCTTGATTTGCCAAGATTTTGACAGGATTTTTGCCGACCATGACGTGATCGTGGGACCTACGACGACTACTCCAGCCTTTGATATTGGCAGTGAAATTGCTGATCCAATCAAGATGTACAATAATGACATCCTGACCATTTCGGCCAATTTAGCCGGAATTCCAGCGGCCAGTGTACCAGCCGGTTTGGTTGACGGGATGCCGGTTGGCTTGCAAATCATGGCCAAGCGCTTCGATGAGGGCAGCATCTTCAAGGTAGCCGACTTTATTGAACGTAGTAACAAGTTCTATGAACAAACACCAACTGGAATGGAGGATTAATTGATGAATTTTAAATCAACGATTGGGTTCGAGGTTCACTTCGAATTAAAAACGAAGAGTAAGATTTTTTCACCTTCACCAGTAAGTTACGGTGCCAAGCCCAACACGGAAACTAATGTGATTGACTGGGGCATGCCCGGGGTGCTGCCATACGTCAACAAGGACGTTTACCGGTTAGGAATTATGGTTGCGCTAGCTACGCACGCTCATATTTTGCCTAACACGCACTTTGACCGGAAGAATTACTATTATCCCGATAGTCCGAAGGCTTACCAGATTACCCAGTTTTTTCAGCCATTAGCCCGCGACGGCTACGTGGAAATTGAAGTGCACGGCAAGAAGAAGCGCATCGGTATCCATGAAATGCATATTGAAGAAGATGCTGGTAAGAACACACACGGTACCAATGGTTTTTCTTATGTTGACTTGAACCGGCAGGGCGTGCCGCTACTGGAAGTTGTTTCGGAGCCCGAGATTGCTGATCCAGACGAAGGCTATGCTTATTTAGAAAAACTACGGAAAATCGTTCAGTTTACCGGAGCTTCCGATGTTAAGATGGAAGAGGGTTCAATGCGGGTTGACACCAACATTTCAATCCGTCCAGCTGGTCAAAAGGAACTGGGCACCAAGGTTGAGATGAAGAACCTGAACTCCTTTGAGCACGTGCGCAAGTCGCTGGCTTATGAGCAAAAGCGCCAAGAGCAGGTTTTACTTGCTGGCGGTCGCGTTCAGTTGTCGACCCGCCGCTTTGATGATGCTACGGGCAAGACGGTCTTAGAACGGGTAAAGGAAGGCGATGCGGACTACCGCTACTTTCCAGAGCCTGACCTAGCACCAGATCACATCAGTCAGGAATGGATTGATGAGATTGAACAGACCCTGCCGCGTTCCGCTGAAGCGCGCTACCAGCAGTATACCGGTGAGTTTGGCCTTAAGGACTACGATGCCGAGGTACTGTTGCAAACCAAGGAAAGCTCTGATTTTTATGATCAGACCGTGGCTGCAGGAGCCGATCCGCAACTGGCTGCCAACTGGATGAATACTCAGGTCAACGGTTACTTGAATGATAACCGTGTTGACCTAGCCGATATCGCGCTTACGCCGGAACACTTGGCTGCCATGATTAAATTGATTAAGGACGGCACGATTTCATCCAAGATTGCCAAACGAGTCTTTGCCGAAACCGTTAAGAATGGTACGGATCCGCAGAAGTTTGTTGAAGATCAGGGCATGGTTCAGTTATCCGATACCAGTGTACTTGAGCCGATGGTCAAGGAAGTCGTTGACAATAATCCACAATCGGTCGAAGACTTTAAGAATGGTAAGGACCGGGCAATTGGCTTTTTGGTTGGTCAAATCATGAAACAGACCCGCGGCCAGGCCAATCCGAAAGTCATCAACCAGCTTTTGAATAAAGAATTGCAAAATCGTTAAGATGCTTTGGTAAGAAATTAAGTAAGGGATAACTATGACTAAAAAAGCAAGATTGATCTATAATCCTGTATCTGGTCACGAACAGATGCCCAAAAATGTTGCTGATATCCTTGATACCATGGAACAAGCGGGGTATGAAGCGAGTGCTTTTAGAACTACGCGGGAAAAGCAGAGTGCACAAAAAGAGGCCACGCGGGCAGCCCAAGCAGGCTTTGAGCTGATTGTAGCGGCTGGTGGTGATGGTACGATTAATGAAGTTGTCAATGGCATTGCCTTTTTGGATAAGCGGCCGAAGATGGCGATTATTCCTGCTGGCACAACTAATGACTATGCCCGTGCCCTGCATATTCCGCGCGAAAATATTGCGGAGGCTAGCAAGGTTATTCTCAAGCATAAAACTCAAAAAATGGATATTGGCCAGGCAACTTTTGCCGGTGAAAATCAGTACTTCGTCAATATTGCGGCCTGTGGTTCATTGACAGAATTAACCTATGGGGTGCCATCCGAGATTAAATCTGCCTTGGGTTATACGGCTTACTTGATTAAGGGGGCAGAAATGCTGCCGAACTTGACTGAGAACGAGCTCCGTCTAACCTATGATGAGGGCGTTTATGAGGGTAAGTTGGCGATGTTGCTACTTGGCATGACCAATACGATTGGCGGCTTTGAGCAAGTGATGCCTGATGCCGAACTTTGCGATGGCCTGTTTCAGTTAATGATTGTCAAGACATCCGAGCCGGTAAAATTACTAAGGCTCATGGTTTTGGCGATGAACGGCAAGCATGTTGACGATAATGACATTATTTATACCAAAACGACCAGCCTGAAGATTGAACTACTGGGTAAGAGTGTTGGCAAGAAGCTGCCAGTTAACCTTGATGGCGAAATTGGTGACTACTGTCCAGTTACCTTTAAGAACTTACAGCAACGGATTGAATTTTACGTTGGCGAATAAATTAAAATAAATAGGCTTCTACTTAGAGTAGGAGCCTATTTAATAGCAAAAAAGCGGCCGGCGCCGCTTTTTTAATTTAGATATTCGATGTCTTCTTGAGGATTTACTTTGAACGTCCGGTAGTTGGGTTCTTTAGCCAGTTCTGGAGTCAACTTAACACATCTAATGCGTTGGTTGCCATAAGTTGAATAATAGTAGCTGCGGGATTCAGCGCAAATGTAGGCTGAGTAGCAGGTGTAATCAAAGGTACCGTCCGTAGTTACAACGATTCCGCGCGGGATGCTGACCGATTCCAGCATATGATGAGCGAGACTGACTGCCGCAAACTCATCTGGGGCTTGTTCAACGTTGTTTTTCATGAAGGCGGTTCTGATGAAACGGGACACAGGGGTAAAGTCTCCTGGTAGACCAAAGGTACCTGAACCTTGACTAAATGGCCTGAGGGTTTTACCAAGGAATTCAATCTCGGCGTGTTGTTTAGGTCTGACAGCAAGGTAATTCCGTAAGTTGGTTTCGTGCCAATGGTAGTCGGGGCTATTCGTCATCACGCCGACTGAATCCTTAATAACGTGGATACCATCAGCTTGGGGCTCAATAATTACACTGGTACCAGAAGTATCGGAGAAGATGTAGTGTAGCGGCGGCACAACTTTCAAGGTCGGACTGGCCTCGTTGACCAGAGCCAGTTTATTTTGGAACAGGTCCTCAACGTCAGTCAAGGAAGCGGCTTGCGATAAAACGGCGGAGATTACCTTGTCAGGAGAAACAGCCCACTTGTTGGCCTCAGCTCGCTCCACATAGTTGGCGTAGCCAGGGAAGTATAAGACGGCTCCGGTTACGCCGGCGTCGTTGACTCCGTCAAAGGTAATGGGCGCATTGTCGCTATCCTGAAGTTGTCCCATACCGAGAAAGGCGTGTTTGCTGGTGATTTCTTGCTGATCCTGATATGAAACGATGAAGGGCTGGTCTTTTGGGGTAAAAACAAGCTCCTGGGCCATCTCCATCATAAAGTCCATTGTTCGGGACAAAAAGTGCTTTTTGTCCTTGGTTTCCATTGTAAAACTGCTACAACCAATCATATTATTCCTCACTTGTTCTAGTAACATTAAAATTAAATATGATAAAATTATAACCTGCTTAAGCATTCGGTGCAAGGCTTAATACTATATGACTGGCCTTGTTAATTGGCTGCCGGCGCTGTATCAATGGGTAAGACCTGACCAGGACGAGTAACAAAAACTAGCAAAAAAGTGCCTTTAATAACTAACAATCTTCGTTAATTATTAAAAGCACTTCACTTTGATTAAAATATAATGATGATATAACTAGTTGCGACTACTACCACCAAAGATCTCCAGTAAGAACAAGAAGATGTTGGCGAAGTCTAGGTAGAGCTGCAGTGCTCCAATAGTAGCTAGACCGGTAGAGGAAACTTGGTCGCCGTAATTATTGTAGATATTCTTCATCTTGTTGGCGTCACTAGCGGTTAAACCAGTAAAAATTATTACGCCGATGAAGGAGAAGATGTAGGTGATGGTCGGGTTGTGCAGAAACATGTTAACAATCCAAGCCACGAGGAAACCGAGCAGTGCGGCACTCAGGTAGGAGTTCCAGTTAGACAGGTCCTTCTTGGTGAAGGTGCCAAAGGCGGCCATCGCGATGAAGACCACCGCTGATGAAATAAAGGCAGAAGTAATCTGCGTGCCAGTGTAAAAACCTGCAATCAGAGCAAACTCAAAGCCATAAATCGCGGCAAGGAGACCAAGCATAATCAGGCTGGCAACTGGGTTGCGGTTGGCTTTAGCGCTGATTCCCCATGATAGGCCAAACGGCACGAAGAGCAGTATCCACATGAAGGTAACTGGCATACCCATTACGGCAGACCGAAAGACGGTCATGGTCAGGTAGGCGACTAAGGCCGAGACCAGCACTGAAGCACCCATCAAGGCATACATTTTGGTCAAAAAACCATTAGTTTCGGAAATGGAGTGGATTTGGCGTCTGTCTGAATTATTTTCAAAGTTATTCATAAAGCACGTCCTTTCTTTAATTATATTAATATTTAAGCTAACACATCGCGGAGGAAGAGTGAAGGAAAACGAATTAACTTAAGGTAATATTTAAGCTAACGCAAGTAATTACTTTTGCTGCATTTTCGAGTAAAATAGATATGTTAACTAATGTTTGTAAAAAAGGACAAAAGATGGAAAAGAATCAAATTATCGACTTAGAAATTACTGACTTGTCATATGAAGCCATGGGCGTCGCCCACTACGAGGGGATGACGGTCTTTGTCACTAGTGCCCTGCCGGGCGAGACGGTCAGCGCGAAGGTCTTGAAGGTGAAGAAGCACTTCGCCTTTGCCAAAATCGAAAAGATTATCAAGGAAAGCCCCGATCGCGTCAACATTAAGCTCAACGAGTGGGTGCAGACGGGTCTGGCGTCACTGGCCCACATCAAGTACGACAAGCAGCTGGAATTCAAGCGCACCCAGGTGGTCAATTTGCTTAAAAAGGCCCACCTGGACAACGTTGAAGTTGGCGAAACGCTGGCTAGTCCTGAAGAGACGGGTTACCGCAACAAGGCTCAAGTACCGGTGCGCGAAGTTGACGGCCAACTCGACATCGGCTTCTTTCGCCGCCACTCGCACGATTTGGTGCCGCTGACCAACTTCTTCACGACCGATCCCGAAATTGACCGGGTCCTGGTCGCGGTACGTGATGTCTTGCGTCAGTATCGGGTGCCAGCCTACGACGAAATCCACAACAAGGGTGAAGTCCGCTATTTGGACGTCCGCCGGTCGAAAGCGACGGGCGAAATCATGGTGATTTTGGTCTGCCTGCACAAGGACTTCCGCCAGTTACCTAAAGTGGCCGAAGCCATTAAGGAAATTGACGGCGTGACCAGCCTGGTCCTGAATTATAACCCGAAGAAGACCAACGTCATCCTGGGCAAGGTTGACTACCTAATCTTTGGTAAGCCTCAGATCACTGACCAAATCGGCGATGTTAAATTCCGCATTTCACCTGAAAGTTTCTTCCAAATCAACTCGCTGCAGACGCCGCGCCTTTATGATTTAGCCATCAAGCAGGCCGACCTTAAACCAACTGACTTGGTCGTTGACGCCTATTCCGGCATCGGCACCATTGGCTTAAGCGTAGCGGGTCACGTTGAGGCCGTACGCGGGATTGAGAGCGTCCGCGACGCGGTCAAGGACGCCAACAATAATGCTGAACTGAACGACATCCATAACGCCAAGTATGTTGCCGGTAAGGCCGAAGAAGTCATGCCGAAGTGGGCTGCCCAGGGTATGAAGGCCGACGTGATCTTCGTTGATCCACCAAGAAAGGGCCTGACGCCAGAATTTATTGAGGCCGCCGTCAAGACTAGCCCCAAGAAGATCGTTTACGTCTCCTGCAACCCGGCCACGCTCGTGCGCGACCTGCAGGACTTCCAAAAGCACGGCTACACCTTCAGCCGCATCGACCCCGTTGATATGTTCCCGCAAACCCCGCACGTCGAAGCCGTAACGGTGCTGGAACGCACAAAAAAACGCGGATTTGATAGCATTTACGAGTAATCGAAAGTGTACTAATTCTGATTTGGACGATCGGAATTAGTATATTTTTTGCTTTTGGGGCTGGCGGGTCGAGTTTTCTATATTTTATTTCGATAGGGGAGTACATGACCATCCAATTAGCACTGAGATATTTAAAGTATTGTTAGTCCCTTTTCAAGCTAGACAAGTGTTTTTTGTATTGTCAAGAAATTATTTAGTGCTGCCGATACTTTTTTAGATGCTAGAATGCCATAATCAGTAGTGATATTAGTTTTGAGAGGATTTGAAACTAACTTGGGGTTAAAGAACGCTATGGTAAAGTGTATCAAATACTACAATCAAAATAGAATCAGGTACATGCTAAAAGACCGCATCTCAATTGAATATCGGAATACGCCCTTGACGAACATGAATTAATGTTAACGTCCAACTTTAGGGTTTAACTTCATACATTCTATCTGTTATGAGCTTTTATCTTTAATTCGACACTGTGCCACATTGTTCGCTAATGAACTAATGATTAGAATACGTTAAGTATTTACATTGCAGACAGTAAATAAGTATTGATAAGTTAAACCAATAGTATATCATTATAATTAAATGTAAAATTGGAGCGATGCATAAATGCTAACGACGAAACAGGTACAAATTAAATTAAATGTAACGCGGCAAACACTTTATTTATGGCGTAAACAAGGGCGTATAACTACAATTAAAAAAAAGAATGGTCAAATTCTTTGGAATGAATCTAAAGTTTTAGAATTAAAAAGCAAACGAGAGAGAGAGAGTAATACCAAAAATAAGAAAATGAATTTTGAAATTCAAAACCGAAGATATCTTGGATCGAAGGAAAAACTATTACCTTTTATTAGCAAAATTGTACATAAGCACATGAGAGAAGTGAAAACTGTTGCTGATATTTTTGGTGGAACAGGTGTTGTGGCAGATATGTTTGCTGGAGAAGGTAAACGTATCATTGTTAATGATATTCTTCATTCTAATTATTTGATTTATCAAACGTTTTTCAGCAATGAGGAAATTGATTCTGGACTAATTAGACAAGCGCTAAATTATATGAACAGTCTTCAAGGATATGGTGATGGATATCTAAAAAAAGTATACGGTAATAGGTATTTTAGTTTAAGAAATGCGGATAAAATTGGTAGTGCACGTCAATGGGTTGAGGACAATAAGACACAATTTAATCATCGAGAATACGCTAGTCTTATTACTTCTATAATCTATGGTAGTGATAAGATTGCTAATACTGTTGGTCATTATGATGCATATCGTAAAAAAATGGACTCTTTTAATGATGTAACATTTAAAATGCCGGTAATTCATAATTACAGTAATAATAATATATACAAAGAAGATGCTAATAAACTAGTTCGTCATATCTATGCTGATTTAATTTATATTGATACACCATATAATTCACGGCAATATGTGGATACATATCACGTTTTGGAAAATATTGCTGATTGGAATAAACCAGAGGTTGTTGGTGTTGCTAGAAAGAGTATAGATAGAAAAGGTAGGAAAAGCGAATATAATTTAGTTAGTGCTCCACAAGCGTTTGATGATTTAATAAGTCATATTAACGCTAAATATGTTTTGGTATCGTTTAGCAATATGTGCCACAAAGGTGCAGGACGATCAAATTCAAAGATATCTCATGAGGAAATAATCACCTCTTTAAGCAAACGTGGCCAAGTTAGTGTATTTTCTAAGGAATTTAAACCATTTTCTTCTGGTAAGTCTAATATTAAAAATCATCAAGAATTATTATATTTGTTACGGGTGAAGCAGCATGATTAAATCATTTTTAAACTACACAGGAAGTAAATATCGTATCATGGACCAATTAATATCTTTATTTCCTGGTCACTGTGATTCGATGGTTGATATTTTTGGCGGTAGCGGTGTGATTACCGTTAACTATCAAGGTACTGATAATTTTATTTTCAATGACAATAATAAACCGTTAGTAGACCTTATCAATTACATTGCAAACCACTCTATAGAATCCATTGAAAAATCTGTTGATAAGATTATTGCCGAATATGGTTTAACAGATACAATGTCCCATGGATACGAATACTATCAAGCTTCTTCGACCAAGGGACTTGCTGATATTAATAAATCCGGTTACTTAAAATTACGTAAAGATTACAATAATTCAAAAGATCTAACGCTGAAGCCTTTGTATTTATATACTTTAATTATTTTTGGATTTAATAATCAGATTAGATATAATAAACGAGGACTTTTTAATAATCCTACAGGAAAACGTGACTTCAATAAAAATATGAGAAAAAAGCTTCAGGCTTTTAGTAGTGCATGGAAAGCAAAATCTCCTTATATAGTTTCAAAGGACTTTCGTAATATTGAAATTGCCAAAAGTGATTTTGTGTATGCTGATCCTCCTTATTTAATAACAACAGCTACTTATAATGAAAATGGTGGTTGGACTGCTAAAGATGATCAGGATCTTTTGGATTATTTAGATAAAATTGAAAAAAAGGGAGCAAAATTTGCTCTTAGTAATGTTTTAGAACACAAAGGAAACGAGAACGTTAAGCTCATTAATTGGAGTAAAAAGTATAATGTATTTAATATTACCAACACATTTAAAAACTCTAATTATCATACGAAGCGTTCATCAAGTAAGGAAGTATTAATCACAAATTATGAAACTTCAATCTGACGAAAAAATATTTAATTTGTATGACACAAATGGGAGAAGAAAGGATATTTTAAATGCCTATAAGATTTATCTAACAATATTAAATGATATAAACATAAACCAGGTTAATCCGTGGGCGCCATATCCGAAATCTCTAAACCAATATAAATTTTATAAACGAGCAGTTAATGATTCTATTGGTACGTTTAATGAACATCCTCAATATGACGCCTTTGAGGATTACTTAAAAAGCAATCCACTCTTTAATAAAAAGTTTTATAAGCTAGATTCGTCACTAGACTTTAATAAAGTGATTTACACAAATAAAAAAGGAAAAGATTATACAATTAAAGCAATTTTGGATACAGCCATTGAATCTCGTGCTCGCCACTATACCTCGTCTTTGAACAATATTGGTTTTGTGTCAAACAATAGAGAATTAACCCCATCAGGGAAAGCGTTAATTAGCCCTTCAGTAATTAATACTGATATTTTGGAAAAAAATTTAAATTTATCTTCGGATAATTTATTAACGTTACGCCAAATTCTTAAAGTAAGAATTTTTGATTCAAAAGGGGAACGATATTATTCTCCAGGAAAGTTTGCATTATATTTGGTTTTAAAACAGTTTAGTGACAGGAATATTTATAGTGTTTCAAATTTTATGAAAATTGTGCAATTAGTATCGCCTACGGGTAAATACACTATGAATGATATTGATAATCAATTACAAAAAAACGGATTTGAAGGACTTTTGTCATTGCTCATTAACAATGGTAATAATAAAGAAACGGAATTTATTCAGAATTTAGGTGACAAACAAATTCCGAAGAATGAATTTTATAAATTATTTACTAACAGGAAATCGTCAATTACTAGTGATATTTATTTTGATTTCTATAATTCCTTATGTAAATTTATACTAGATCGTAACGAAAGCAATTTTATTGAAATTAAAGAATTAATGAAAAAGAGTCGAAATAAAGAGATTTTAAAGAAAGCATTTGGCTATGGGAAGAAAATTTTTAAGATTTCCCCCAAGACATCATTTAGAAAATTTATGTTTGATAATGGTAATCATGAATTCCTTAAATGTTCCTCGATAAGAGAGTTTAATCATACTTTTTATAGCTTTTTTACCGGTTCTAAGTCTGCAGATCGTCTAAAAGAAAACAAAAGTGAAACTAAATATATTCTTGAGGCTACAGGATTATTTAAAACAGAATCTGGAATTATGACTATTAGAAACGAGGATCTATTTAAAAATCAGAAGATTATTATGAGTCTTCGAAATGATATTTTAAATTCTGGCTCTTTTGATGATTATGAATCTACACCTACAAGTTCGTTTGGCCAAATGAAGCCTTTGATAGAAATACTGGGCACTACCGAAAAAGACGTTGAGCTACAGATTGACTTAGTAACAAAGAAATATGGATTAGATAAGTCTACATCTCTTGAACAGTATCTGGATAATAATCGGTCGCAGGAATTTGAAGACTTTGTCAAGAATGAATTTCCAAAAGAAAAAGTGTTTGATATTCTTTGCTTGTTTAAGAATAGGGATAATGATGCAAAAATTCAAAAAGAAGTAACAAATAAAGCGGATGTTCCAACAATTTTCGAATATGTTTCAGGGCTTGCTTGGTATTATTTATCGGATGAGCATTATTGCTTATTGAAAACTTTTAGACTAACGTTTGATGCAAACTTTTTGCCATTAACTCATGCAAGTGGTGGAGATGGTGACCTTATTGTTAACTATAATGATAGGGTGCTGATGATTGAGGTTACCTTAATGAATAAAAATGCACAAAAAAGAGGAGAATGGGAACCTGTTCTACGTCATTCAGTAAACTTATCTATTAACTCTGATAAACCCTCAACAACATTATTTCTTGCTGATAAACTTGACAATAATACTATTAATATTTGGAGAGCAGTTGCCTCAGTACCTTTAGAATCATCTAATAAAGTAGGTAGCTTTACAGATACAGCAGTTAAAATTATGCCATTGCAAATTGATGATTTTATTGCATTTAGCAAAGATTCGGGCTTTAGTTCAAAACATTTAATGAATGCAATTGATAAATCGTATGAGCCGTTAGCAAAAAAATCATTTGATAATAAATGGAGAAATGAAATTATCGAATCTGCGATAAAATAGATAATAAGTTTAGTGAAAAATTTCCTAAGGTAAATACTTTAGATTTGCTGCGGAGTGATCGTTACAAAGATCCTGATTATTATTCTGTGTAAAAAATGATTATGTAGGATTATTTTGATAAGTTTTACCCTAAATCACCTAGAACACTAGCTTTAATATTAATTTCTAAAATTCAACAAAATTTGGTAGTTTAGGGGCGAGTATCCTAACTATATTTGGAAGTACTTCGAAGAAAACAATATTGACGTCAAGATGGAAGAAGGTGATGAAGACTTAATTAAGCGCTGTGTGGTTGATTTTATTACATTCAGCTATTATCGATCACGAGTTATCTCGGCGGATTACGAAGAGCCAGCAGAAAAAACAACGGATTCATTAGAAGGCCTGGTTAATCCGTATCTTCCCAAAACTGACTGGGGCTGGTCGATTGACCCGACTGGTTTGAGATTAGCTTTAAATGATCTATGGGATCGGTACCAAAAGCCATTGTTTGTAGTAGAAAATGGTTTAGGAGCGAAAGACCAAGTTACTCCTGACGGAAAGATCCATGATACATACAGAATTGACTACATGAGGGAACATATTCGGGCAATGAAAAAGCAATTGAGGCTGGCGTTGACTTGCGCGGCTATACAATGTGGGGACCGATTGATATTGTAAGTAATGGTACCGGTCAAATGTCTAAGCGTTACGGCATTATTTATGTAGATCGTGATGATAAAGGGAACCCTTAAAAGAATAAAAAAGACAGTTTTGCTTGGTATCGCAAAGTTATTCGTTCAAATGGTGAGCATTTAATGTAAAGTCATTTTTATATCAAGTGATTAAAAAGTCACGAACATGTCTCGTTCGTGACTTTTCACTTATCCCAGCTATATTTCCTTTTTCAGAATGTCCGCCAGCACTCGTTCCTTTAATTCGCGGCTGTCAACGTTGGTGTGGATCTCATAGCCGCGCGCCAGGACTTCGCACAAGTAGAGTTGGGATACCTGGCCCGCTACGGAACCGATGTTGGAGAACTCGCTAACGGCGGTTTGTAGTTGAACGTCACCCAGTTTAGAAATGGGGGCGCCCAGATCGTTAGAAATGGTGATAATTTTGGCCCCATTTTTCTTGGCCAGTTTCAATGAATCATAGGTGTCCTTGGTGTGCCCAGAAAGCGACAATCCGACTACGACATCCTCCTTATTTAGCATGGAACTGATCTGTACTTGGATATGAGGGTCAATTTCGGCGTGGGCAATCAGTCCAATGCGCAGCCAGGTCTTGGCGAAGTCCAAGGCAGACTCGCCTGAGTGACCAATCCCAAACAGGTAAACTTCACTAGCTTGGGCCAACAATTTGACTGCGGCGAGCAGGTTTTCGGAAACAAGGAGGTTTTCGGTTTTCTTAATTGAATTAATTAATAAATTGGCACTGTCGACATAGAATTTCTTGTGGTCGATGCGTTGATTAGCCTGACCTTGCGTAATTGATTCTTGTGCCAAGAAGATTTTTAAGTTAGAAAAACCCGAAAATCCGAGCTTTTTGCAGAGGCGGATGATGGTGGCGTCACTGGTATTGGTAGCTGCACTTAGGGATTTAGTTGTATCATAAATTACCCGTTCGGGATGGGTAGCAATAAAGTTGGCTAATTTTATTTCAGATTTGGTTAAATCATCTTTATATTTGTTAAATAATTGAATAAAATTCATAATTGTTAAAGTTCCTTGTTTTTTATTAAAGTATACCAGTTTTTTCAAAAAATGATTGCTTTTCTTTAGCTATAATAATATTATATTTTGAGTAATAAAACTTCAAAACTACTTTTTTTGGGAGAAAAAATACAGATGAAGCAAGAAGACTTTGCCAGGCAGGTTCATGGGGGCTTAATTGTTTCATGTCAAGCACTGACCGGCGAGCCGCTCTATTCTGAAACGGGCGGCGTCATGCCACTCATGGCCAAGGCTGCAGCAGAAGCTGGAGCAGTTGGTATCAGGGCCAACACGGTGCGCGATATCCAAGAAATTAAGGCCGTCGTTGACTTGCCGCTCATCGGCATTATTAAGCGGGACTACCCGCCGGAGCAACCCTATATTACGCCGACCATGAAGGAAGTTGATGAGCTGATTAAGACCGGTGTTGAAGTTATCGCCTTTGATTGTACTTTAAGACCAAGGCATGATGGTAAGACGACCACTGAATTTATTAAAGAAGTCAAGCAAAAGTATCCTGACCAGCTCTTCATGGCTGATATTGCCAATTTTAATGAGGCCCAGCAGGCTTATGAAGCGGGCATGGACTTTGTCGGGACCACGCTTGCGGGCTATACTGCTGAGAGTGCACATAAACCTGGTCCCAATTATGCTTTAATCAAAAAAATAGTTGCTGCTGGCATACCCTTGATTGCCGAAGGTAAGATTCATACGCCAGCTGAGCTCAAACGGGTAATTGACCTGAATCCTGTGGGCGTCGTTGTTGGTGGTGCGATTACCCGGCCCCTGCAGATTGCCCGCACTTTTACCCGGGTATTTGCCAGCAAGTAGGAGAGTAAAATGACTAAAAATAACCGATTCGCGGCAATTGGCCAGTGGTTCACTCAACTAGGCCAAGCTTTTATGCTGCCAATTGCCATTTTACCGGTAGCCGGGCTGTTGTTAGGGCTAGGCGGTGCATTGACCAATGCCGCTGCTATCTCAGCCTTTCCGTTACTGAATCAACCCTGGTTACAGAACAGCTTAAAAATTATGAATATGGCCGGCAATGCGGTGTTCAGTAACTTAGCCCTAATCTTTTCAATCGGTCTGGCCGTGGGATTGGCGAAGGGGGACAAGGGGACTGCTGGTCTAGCCGGAGGTGTGGCCTATGTGGTATATGCGTCCACCATTTCGGGTCTACTCCAACTGTTTAATCCAAAAAATACCATTGATACCGGAGTTTTGGGGGCAATTGTGATTGGCTCGGTGGTCGCGGCCTTGCACAACCGCTACCGCAAAATTGAGTTGCCGCAATTTTTGGGCTTTTTTGGGGGATCGCGCTTTGTCCCGATCATTTCCGCAATTGCGGCTATCGGTTTTGGGGCAATCTTCTATCTCATTTGGCCACCTCTTCAAGGCTGGCTGGTTGCTGCCGGCCAAGCCATTGCAGCCATGGGTAGTTTGGGGAGCTTTCTTTATGGCTTTTTATTGCGGTTGACAGGAGCCGTCGGCTTGCACCATACGATCTACCCCATGTTCTGGTACACTGCGCTAGGAGGAACGGCAGAAGTTGCCGGTCGGACAGTTGTTGGTGCGCAAAATATCTTCTTTGCCCAACTGGCTGATCCCAACTTCCATGGTCTCTTTACCTACGGTACCCGCTTTTTTGCGGGGCGGTTTGCCACCATGATGTTTGGTTTGCCAGGTGCCGCTTTGGCTATGTACTACTGCTTACCCCAGGCTAACCGCCAAAAAGCTGGTGGTCTGTACTTGTCCAGTGGCTTAACGTCCTTTCTGACCGGGATAACGGAACCGCTGGAGTATTCATTCTTGTTCGTTGCGCCCTGGCTTTACGTGCTTCATGCCTTCCTTGATGGTTGTTCCTTTTACCTGGCCGATATCATGAATATTCGCATTGGTAACTCTTTTTCTGGTGGTTTGATTGATTATCTCTTGTTTGGGGTTTTGCAGGGTAAGGACAAGACTAACTGGCCCAAGGTCTTGCTGCTAGGCTTTGTTTGGTTCTTTCTTTACTTTTTTCTCTTCACTTTTTGTATCAAAAAGTTCCATGTTAATATTCCCGGCATGCAGCTTGCTGACAACGGTGGTGGGCAGCCTAGTGCTAAACATGGTCCGCAAACGGGCCAGCAGTTGTATGACGAGTCTAAACAAATAATTGCGGCTCTAGGGGGAGCAGCAAATATTAAAACCATTTCTGCTTGTGCGACTAGATTGCGCATTGCCTTAAAGGATAACCGTGAGATTGACGAAGCCAGCATTAAGCAGTTGGGCTCACCTGGAATCTTAAAAGTTGGCGGTGGTATTCAGGCTATTTTTGGCGGAAAGGCTGATCTTTATAGCCAGGAAATCAATGAGATTCTGGCTCACCCCGAAAAAGTCCCGGTCGGCTTAAGCGATCAGCAACCTGTTAAGGCTGCTGGTGCAGCGGGCGGACAAGTTGAGTTTGCAGCCACTGGTAGCGGCTTGTTCAGGGATTTGACCGAGGTCAATGACGAGGTTTTTGCCCAAAAAATGATGGGTGAAGGTTTTGCGGTTGAACCCAGCAGTGACCATGTCTATAGTCCAGTAGCCGGTGAAGTGATGACGGTCTTTGATACGAAGCACGCCATCGGCATAAAGACGATAGAAGGGCTTGAAGTTCTGGTTCACATGGGAATTGATACCGTGGAGCTAAATGGTAAACCGTTCACGGTAAATGTTAAAGGAGGCGATCAAGTAACTGCAAGTACCATACTTGCCACAATGGACCGGGCTGCCATCACCGCAGCCGGTAAACAGACAGCTGTCATCACAGTTATCACTAATGCGGTCAGTCATGTGGCCCAATCCATGGCCGAGGTGCAAACCGACTCCCAGGTTAAGGCGCATGATGGTGTCTTCAAGGTTTTGACTAAGTAAACTGTTGTGCTATACCCCCAATTTAGCATACCTTTAATGACCAGTTGACAAGCATTAGATGACATGATAAATTGGCACCAAACGAGACGTTCATTAAGCTAGCGTAACTAACTTGACGCCCCCAACTGCACTGCTCAATTAGCTGAGAGTTGGTGTTAGGGGGAGTAGTGTACGTTGCTTGGCTGATGAATGCTGTTATAAGTTGACCAGCAGCGGCGTGGTTGCAGTTTTCGTGCAAACTAGTAGTTGGCAGTTACCAGGACTTATTGCGAGAGTAATAGACCAGGTGATATTTAAAGCACTCGTTCTTGTATTAGGGACGAGTGCTTTTTTGCTAATTTGGGAGGTAGTAAGATGACCAAGACAGTATATAGTAAGGCAAATATCTATCATGGAAAAGTAGAAAAAATCCAAAATGAAGGCTACTTATTAGTTGATGATCAGTCTGGTAAGATACTTGCGACAGGTAGCGGCCAGGCTCCGCAGGCGGATAAAGTAGTTAAGTTAGCCGGAAAGTATGTGATGCCGGGTTTGATTAACTGCCATACCCACATTATCATGGACCCAGCAACTGCTGACGGCGATACTGCCGCCAATAGTACAGTAGCGGCGGTGCGGGCGCTAGGACACCTGCACGACTTGTTGAAGTCCGGGGTGACTTATATTCGTGAATGCGGTAGTACCTTTGACATCGACATTGCCCTAACTAAGATGATTAAGCAGGGTAAACTGACCGGGGTACCAGAAATTATGCCGGCAGGTCACCCGTATTCAATGACGGGCGGTCATGGTGACTTGCCAAACTTTGCCTACTTGGTTGATTCACCAGATGAGGTGCGCAAAGCGGTGCGGCAAGGCCTGAAGAAGGGGGCCAAGGCCATCAAGGTAATGGCGACCGGTGGGGTCATGACCGAAAATGATTTTATGGATGACCCCCAGCTCAGCGAAGCAGAGATGCGGGTGGCCGTTGAAGAGGCACACCACAAGGGATTAATTGTGGCGGCCCATGCCGAAGGCAACCCGGGCATTTTGAATGCAATTAAAGCCGGAGTTGACAGTATTGAGCACGGCTTTTACGTTAATGCGGAAGAAATCGACCTGATGCTGGCCCAAAGCACCTATCTCACGCCAACAATCGTAGGCGCCTGGGCTTTCATCACCTATGCCCCGGGCAAGATTCCGGACTGGGAAATGGCCAAGATTGCTTCTGCCTGGAAAGACTTGCGGGGAAATATTAACCGTGCTAAAGTGGCCGGTGTACCAATCACGCTAGGTACTGATGCAGGTACGCCCTTTAATGACTTCACCATGACCCCGGAAGAATTGCCGCTGCTGGTAGACCAGGGCTTCACCAACTTTGAAGCCTTGCAAACCAGCCTTAATTCGGCTAAATTGATGAAAATAGCTGATGAATATGGAACTTTGGAGCCGGGAAAGTATGCTGACTTTTTGGTTTTGGACGAAAATCCGTTAGAAAAAATCAGCGCAGTTGTCCAAAAAAATAAGGGTGTTTATAAGAAAGGCCAAAAGATCTATTAGATAAACACGAATATTATCATAAGCAAAATCTTTTATAAAACCGAACTAGTGTTTTACAATAACAGAAGTTACTGATTTCAGTAGCTTCTTTTTTGAAGAGTAGGATTTTGCAATGGAGCAAAAATTTTAGATGTAATGAAAGATGAAGGTCCGGTAACGATCGTTACCATTAATGCCAATCCGGCTAGTGTAGTTAATACCTGGATGTCATACGTGGAGATTGCTGAACAGAGTAATTGTCTCTTGATTCCGGCCGCCGGAATGCACAGCATTGAGCGCGACTTTGGTCAAGATGCTACCGTACTGCTGACGGTGGGTTCAAAAAAAGTTGAGGGCACGGCTGGTCCTGGTGCTGGCTTCCACGTAACCGGTTCAGGTGAATTTGTTAGGCAGGGTCCCGAATATGAGGAAATGAAAGCAAAATTCCCTTGGCTCCGGGCTGTTTTAAAAATCACCATAACTAAGATTAGCCAAAAGATATAGGACTGGCTGCTGGCCACCTTTTTTAATTGCTAGTAGTTTAATTATTTATTAAATAAAGCTGTGATTATTTACCGCTATTGGTTAAAATAGGGGTAATTGACTTTTAGTAAAAAGGAGGATTTATTTAATGAAAGTTTTACTATACAATATGACGCCGGAGCAACAGGTATACGTTGACAAGTGGACTAAGGCTCATCCTGAAGACACATTGGTCACGACAACCGCTGACTTAGATGCGACCACGGTGGAACAAGCAGCAGGCTATGATGTAGTCAGTGTTTTACAGGTTGCTGATATCGACGACGAAGCGGTTTACCAAAAGCTGACCGCTTATGGAATCAACCAAATTGCCCTACGGTCGGTGGGTTATAACATTATTAATTGGGAGTTTGCCCACAAGTACAATCTACTGGTTACTAATACGCCGGCTTATTCACCCCGGGCGGTTGCAGAGAATACCCTGACCTCAGCCATGTATCTGCTGCGTAAGTGGGGACAGATCTTCAAAAATGAAAAAGAAGACCTGAACTTTGTTCGTGAAGAGAGCCTGATGAGTGATGAAATCTACCACCAAACTGTTGGCATCATTGGCGTGGGTCGCATTGGGACCGCTACTGCCGAGATCTTCCATGCACTTGGGGCCCGAGTAATTGGCTATGATGTGGTAGAAAACCCGGCTAACGAAGCCTTTCTCGAATATACTGATTTTGAGACGGTAATTAAAGAAGCCGATATCTTGTCTTTGCATACGCCATTTGACCCTTCGATGCAGGATATGATTGCTGCAGAGCAATTCAAGCAAATGAAAAACACCGCGGTTATTATTAACGCCGCCCGCGGGCCCTTAATTAATACTTCAGCCCTAATTGAAGCACTGCAGAACCATGAGATTGCGGGCGCGGCCTTGGACGTGATGACGGGTGAAGAAGCCATCGTGATGAAGAAGTTCAGTCGCTTAAGTGAATTGCCGCAAGATTATCAGGAGCTGGCCAAGATGCCGAACGTGGTCTTCACGCCGCACTCGGCCTATTATACTAAGACTGCGGTCAAGAATATGATTGAACAAAGTATGACAGACGTAAAGCGGGTATTAAATGGTCAGAAGCCGATTTATCCGGTTGAGCAATAGTAAGTAAGAGGGATGACTAGTTTTGCCAATTGGTCATCTTTTTTGGTGCGAAATTAACAAATTTGCGCTGGATCAATTATAATTATAATATTGGTATAATAACTTGGTACTAAAAAGGCGGAAGAACAGATGAAAAGGTTTCATCATAAATATACCCTGCCGGCAATTGTTTTGCTATTGGTCGCGGCAGTGGTGTTATTGCTGATCGGATTAGCTAATTTGCGAAGTCAGACAACACTACCGCCAGATGCTAATTCAAGCGCAATTGGGGTTGAACTTAATCAAAATTATGGCTACGTCGACCTCCATGAATTACAGGAGAATGGTGTTTCCTTTGTGTACTTGAAGAGTACACAGGGCCGGTCATACTTTGACGACGACTACTTGTCATACCGTGACCAAGTTTTGGGGACCAAGCTGGCCTTTGGTACCAGTATCGTCTACAGTAACGAATCAACGCCGCAACAGCATTATCATTATTTTCTGAAAAAGGTGGGCACTAATACGGGCACTTTACCTATTTTGCTAGAGCCAGCTGTTGCTGAACGAAGTGTGCACTACCTTAAGCAAATGGCCCACTTTGCTCAAATGCTGGAAAGTCAGGGCAAACGGGTAATGATTGAGCTGGAAATTCAGTATAAAAAATATTTTCCCGCCGATGTGCTCTTTGCAACTAGTGGCAAAAAAGCGCCCAATAAGCTGCAGTATTCCTTCTGGCGTTATACAAATACTGGCCGTGTAAAAGGAGTTTCGGGATTAGAAGATGGGGTAGCCATGCTGGCGTATAATGGTACCGTGATGCAATATAAACAGAAATATGGGCAGTTAACACAATAATGAAAACAGAAATTCAAGCAGTTTTAACTAAGTTAGGCTTGGTGCAACCAACCCTGATTCAACAAGAAACACAAAAAATAATTAGTCAGGGTGCCAGTTGCATTGCCTTAGCCAAAACGGGCACCGGCAAGACGCTAGCCTATGGCTTACCGGCACTTGAACGGATAACGGTCGGGCAAGCTAATCAAATGGTTATCATTGCCCCCACCACGGAATTGGCAGTCCAGATTCGGCATGCCTTGAATCCTTTTATCCATGCCATGCAGCTGACGGGAATTACGCTAGTCGGAGCAGGTAACCGCAAAAGGCAAGAGGACAATTTGAAAAAGCAGCACCCAGAGGTTGTCATCGCAACACCAGGACGATTTTTCGACTTTTTTTCAAGTAAGCGCATTAGCGTTGACCAGGTCAAGACGCTAATCATTGACGAAGCCGATGATGTCTTGGAATTCAGTAAGCTGGACCTACTGGGATCGTTTGGCCAAAACATGGCGCCCGACGCCCAGATTCTCTTATTTGGGGCTACTGAATCGGAAATTACCCGTCAGGCCAATGAGCTTTTTGGTCGTAATTTTGACCTGGTTGACGTGCGAGCACAACAGCAAACGACCATCAAAGACTACTTTTTGCAAGTAGACAATGCCCACAAGGTTGACTATGTTCAGCGGCTGCTGCGCCTTGACCACTTCAAGGGAATCTTGTTCTTTGATTCAAATCAGACGATGTTGCGCTTTGCCGGTATTTTGGGCCACACTAAGTCCAAGTTTGGTTTGCTAGCCAATGAATTTAGTAAGCAAAAAAGAGCAGACGCCTTGCGTGACTTTAAGGCGGGGAGGACGAGCTTGCTGCTGGCTACCGACCTGGCCGCCCGCGGCCTAGATCTGGCTGGAGTTACCTATGTGATTAATTTTGATCTACCAAGTGAAGTTAACACGTACTTGCACCGGGCAGGCCGAACTGGCCGAATGGGGGCTAAGGGTTATGTAGTAACACTGGGCGATGACCATGACTTGCGCGACTTAAAAAAGCTGCTGGACGGTGAGCTAGAACCGGTCCGGGTCTACTTTAAGGCGGGTTACCTGTCGACTGAGATGCCTAAGCGGAATCCAGCTCCCAGCGCCCCCCAAAAGCCGGAACCTGCTAGCAAGAAAAAGAAGAAGCACAAGCAGCGGAATAAAAACAAGGGCTATCATCCGCATTATCTAAAAAAGAAGGAGCAAAAATGAGTCGATTAGTGGCATGGCTTGAGGATTATGTCTTACCGCTGGCCAACAAAATTGGACAAGCGCGGTGGTTAGTGGCCTTGCGTGATGCTTTTGTTTCCATTATGCCGATTACGATTGCGGGCTCGGTTGCAGTGTTAATTAAGAGTTTGATTGCTGCTGCCAAGCATGATCTGGGCTGGCAGGCGTTCGCTTGGGCGATGCAGCCGCTCGTCTTAGTCAGTAATGTGGTTTGGCGGGGCACGTTTGCCCTGTTTGCCCTCTTTTTGGCGATGTCCCTGGGCTATCACTTAGCTAAAAGCATGGAAATTGATCCAATTGCTGGAGCGCTCGTTGCGGTGTCGTCTCTGGCCATGAGCATTGCTAACCTGACTAAGCTAAAAGTGGCTGGGAAAATGGTTCCAATTCAACATGCTTTTGATATTTCACAGTTTTCAACGACTGGTATTTTTACAGCTATTTTGTTTGGTACCATCGGTGTGTCAATTTTTGCGCTTTGTATCAAGGCAAGGTTTATGTTGCATCTTCCGGCCAATTTGCCCTATGCTGAACAGATGGCCTTTGAATCATTGATTCCAGGAATTACCGCAATTTTTGGCGTCGGCATGATTAACTTTGTCTTTCAGACAGTGACGGGTACCTACTTTGGTAACTGGCTACTCCACTCAATTCAGACGCCACTGGTGAAGTTGGGGCAAGGTTTTGGAATGGTATTACTGGTAACGCTACTAGTTCAAGTTTTTGGCTTCTTTGGGATTAACGGTTTGAGTGTTTGGGCGCCAGTTCTTGATTCGATCTGGTTAACCGCGCAGAATGTCAACATCACAGCAGTGCGTAATGGTCGTCCGGTATCATTTTTGTGGGTACGGGGCTCCTTTGATGCCTTCGTGTGGTTCGGCGGTACGGGCGGTACGTTGATGCTGATTGTGGCTATTCTACTGTTCTCGAAGCGCAGTGACTACCGAACCATTGCCAAGGTGGCACTTGCTCCGGGCATTTTCAATATTAATGAACCGATTGTTTTGGGGCTGCCGGTCGTCCTCAACCCAATTTATGTTATTCCCTTTATTTTAGCGCCGCTAGTTAACGTAGCCTTTTCATACTGGGTGACGATGATGGGCCTAGTTAACCCGGTGCAGGCCGGTGTTCCGACGGTGATGCCGCCAATCATTGGTCCGTTTTTGGCCTGCAACTATGACTGGCGGGCCATTATTTTGTGCATTATTAACATGGTGATTGCACTGACAATTTGGACGCCCTTTGTTTTTGCTGCAGACAAAATTGCTGATGCTAATAACCCGCAACCGTATTTTAACCGGCAGTATTAATTACTAAAAATATTGGCTTTTAAGGCTTAAATTTGGTAAAGTTAATCTTATGCGACCCCGTAGTTCATCTGGATAGAACAATGGTCTCCTAAACCGTAGAGGTGAGTTCGAATCTCACCGGGGTCATTAAAATAAGCTTGTAAAGCTTGATATGTCAACACTTTTCCCTTGATATGTTAGCCAAATGTTAGCCCCATAAACTAAAACGCCTTACCGCTAGTAGGTAAGGCGTTTTTTTGCTCTAAATAATCTTCTTTAGCCTAGGGGGTTGGTCATCAAGATTGTCACCAAGCAAGCGATTATCATAAAAGTGCAGACTGATACTGCTAGTAGTGTCTGACGTACTTTAGGAGAGCGGCTGCGATCAAAGGAAAAGACCAAGCTAAAGCTGGCAATAACAATCAAAAAGCCCGTGGCTAGTAATAATAAAAAATCGTAATGCATTTTTTTACCTACTTTGTTTTACTTGTAATTAAAGCATATTGACTTGTCTTTTTGCCAGGGAATCTTTAATATTAAAGCGGAGGCTTTTATGACGAAAATTAAAGTAATGACCGTTTTTGGAACACGGCCAGAAGCAATCAAGATGGCACCTTTGGTCCTAAAGTTAAAGGCGGATGACCGTTTTGATGAAGTCACGGTGGTCACGGCCCAACACCGGGAGATGTTGGATCAGGTACTTGAGATTTTTAAAATCAAACCCGACTATGATTTCAACATCATGAAGAAAAATCAGTCGCTTGAGGCAATCACATCTAAAGTTATGCTTGATTTGTCCGAAGTGATTAAAAAGGAAGAGCCAGATATGGTATTGGTCCACGGTGATACAACTACCAGTTTTGCGGCTAGCCTGGCCAGTTTTTATGAGCAGCGCCCGATTGGGCACGTTGAGGCCGGATTACGTACCTGGAATAAGTACTCGCCGTTTCCAGAAGAAATGAACCGGCAGATGACCGACGACCTATGTGACTTATACTTTGCGCCAACTAAACTTGGTAAGGAAAATTTGCTGAAAGAAAATCATCCAGCCGCCAATATTTTTGTTACTGGGAATACGGCCATTGACGCGCTACAGCAAACCGTGCAAGCAGACTATCACCATGACGTACTTGACCTGATTAAGCCCGGCCATAAGATGATCTTGGTAACGATGCACCGCCGCGAAAATCAGGGTGAGCCCATGCGGCGGGTATTTAAGGTCATGAAGCAGGTGGTGGACAGCCACCCAGACGTTGAAATGGTCTTTCCGGTCCACCTGTCACCCAAGGTGCAGGAAGTTGCTAGCGAAATTTTAGGCGATGATGAGCGCATCCACCTGATTGCTCCGCTTGATGTAGTTGATTTTCATAATTTAGCTAAGTTGAGCTACTTTATTATGACTGATTCAGGCGGTGTTCAAGAGGAGGCACCGGCACTGAACAAGCCGGTCTTGGTTTTACGCGATACGACTGAACGACCAGACGGTGTCACGGCGGGTACCCTGAGATTAGTGGGAACCCAGACTGAAAATGTGCGGTCCGCCATGGTGGAATTGCTTGAAAATCAAGCAGTCTATAATCAGATGGCTAATGCCAAGAATCCTTATGGAGACGGACACGCCTCCGAGCGCATTATAGCAGATTTAGTCTACTATTTGGCCTCGTCCCGCGGCGAAAGACCACGTGATTTTGCCTAAAAACAAAAAACCAAGAAGTAATTAATGACTTCTTGGTTTTTTGTTAGTAATTTTTTGGGAACTATTTTTAAGTCGTTTTTTGGCTCGTTCAATCATAGTTGCCTCTTGGGCCTGGAAGACTGAACGAGTGGTCAAGTAGTTAAAGATACCGACTAACACTTGGTCAATAATCTTTACTAGCAATGCATTGAGCCCAAGCCAGGAGAGTCCAACCAACATAATCAAACTGTCAGGCACGAGACTGATAATCCGATAGGTAAAAAAGAAGATTAGCTTTTGCCAGGTTGAGTGATCGCGGTCAACATTGTTAACAAAGACAGCTTTCTGGTTAAAAATAAACGAAGCTAGGTTGGAAATCACAAAGGCGATAGTATTGGAAATTAAGATGGCACTGTGCCACCACTTGTGCAAGACCATGAAAACAACTGTATTAAGCAGTGCGGCAATAAAACCAAAAATCATGTAAACAACTAAATTGCGGTGGCGTTTGACAACTCTTTGCGCGAGCGAGCGAATAGCCGGATCGCTAGTCGAATTGAATTTTTTATTATCTTTAATCATTTAACTGGTCAGCCATTTCCTTAGCCGCTTGGTCAATTGCAGCGATTGCCTCATCGTCTGGTGCATTTTCAATGGTTAGGGGCGGGGTAAGTTCTTTGGCCCCGACTTGTTTGAATATTTTTTCAAAGTCGAAAACATTCTCACAGAAGTGGTCGGCGTAAACCCGGTCACCGCTGCCCATTACCGCAAAATACTTGCCGCTTAAATCCAATTCTTTTAGTTGTGCGTAAAAGTCGGCAACTTCATCGGTCATCGTTCCCTCACCATAGGTGTAGGTGACAAAGATGCAGAGGTCACTGCTTAAGTAATCACTGGCATCAGTGAATTCGGCCTCACTGCTCTCCACTTCAAAGTCAAGCTCTTGTAGGCCTTCTTCCAAGATTTCTGCCATATCGGCATCGTTACCAGTCATACTAGCGTAGACAATTCTCGCCTTCATAGTCTTCAAACCTTTCGTAATATCACTTTATCACAACATTATACATAATTTTCGTGTGCTATTGAAATGCTTTAGTAAACTTTTAAAAAACGCTATAATGTAAATAAGATATTTATTTCAGAGGAGAAGTTGAAATTTGATTACTATTAAATCCGTTCGGGAACTTAAGGGCATGCAGTCTTCTGGTCGCCTCTTGGCGTCAATGTTTGAAGGACTGCGCGCTGTGATTAAGCCAGGAATTACCACCTGGGCAATTGAAGAATTTTGTCAGGACTTTGTTAGCAGCCGGGGGGGCCGCTTGTCAGAACAGGGCTTCGAAGGCTATCAGTATGGCACCTGTATCTCGGTCAATGACCAGATTGCACATGCCACGCCGCGCCGCGATACTGTTTTAAAAGAAGGTGACTTGGTCAAGGTTGATGTTACCTGCAACCTTAACGGCTTTGAAACAGATTCATGCACGACCTATCCAGTCGGTCAGATTTCTGCAGCCGACCGTGATTTAATGGAAGTAACGCAAGCGGCAATGTATCTCGGGATTGACCAGGCGGTTGTGGGTAACCGCATTGGTGACATTGGGGCTGCGATTCAGCACTTTGTCGAAGATGAGCATCACTACGGCGACGTGAAGGAATTAGTCGGTCATGGAATTCAACCGACTATCCATGAAGATCCAGAAGTACCGCACTGGGGGAAGGCTGGCCATGGTCTGCGCTTGCGTGAAGGGATGACCATTACTTGTGAACCAATGGTGGAAGCTGGCGGAGACTGGCGCATCGAGCAAAAGTCAGTTGACGATCCCAATGATGACTGGGTATTTTATGCTACCCCGGACGGCTCCAAGTCAGCTCAATTTGAGCATACCTTTGCGATTACCAAGGCCGGCCCCAAGATTTTAACCCTGCAAAAACCGTATGACGGCTATGAAAAGTATTTACCGCATTTTGACGAAATGGATGATTAAGGTGAATGAGTAAAAAAATGGCGGCGGCCAGACGATATGTTGCTTTGTTTAACATGAAGCTCTCACTCAAGTTTACCCAGGGCGAAGTCTTAACCAGTGCGATTGCAATTGCTTATTATGTATTGTTTTCCATTTTTCCGCTGATTATTATTACCGGTAACGTTTTGCCTTTATTTCATATTGACACGGCCCCAATTGCCAGTTATCTCAAGTTGATTTTTCCTGATCGGATTGCCCAGTTCATCATGCCGATTATCAACTCACTACTGAAGCGTAAGTCGACTGGTTATATTTCCTTTGGTATTGTTTTAGCAATTTGGTCTGTTTCTTCTTTGGTTAATGCAATTCGGATTGGGATGAACCGCATCTATGGTGTGCGTCCCATTGAACTACGCCAAAAGTGGCAAGTGACCGTTTGGACCCGGTCGATTACTATCATGTTGACCAACCTGATGATTATTTTCTTTACCTTGCTCAGTTTGACCTTTATTTTTGGGCAGCAGGTGTTAGAATTTTTGCGGCCGATCTTTGCTTTTTCAGTTGGTGAAATCGAAAATATCTTTAGCTATCGTTATCCGATTGTGATGATTACACTGATTTGTGCGCTGTATTACCTGAATTACTTTTTGCCCAACATTAAACTTAGAAAGCGGGTTATTTGGCCAGGAGTTTTAACTACATTGTGTGGTTGGCTACTTTTGTCCTGGCTGTTTAGTTTTTATCTGCATCACTTCCACATTAGCTGGGAGAACTATGGCATTATCGGAACCTTCATTATCTTCATGTTGTGGCTTAATATTGCCTCTGTGCTTTTTTTAATGGGGACTTGCGTCAATGCTGCAATTGTGTCGCTGAAATATGGCGAAGTACAGTATTCTGCTGGTCATCTGGCTGAATACATTCAAAGTAAGCGGCATCAATAAAAATTGGCACAGTGATAATTAATTTGGTATATTAGGAATTAAATTGTGATAAGAAAGAGTGTAGAGGTATGAAAGTCAGAAAAGCCATTATTCCAGCAGCTGGTCTTGGTACGCGGTTTATGCCCGTTACCAAGGCAATGCCCAAGGAAATGTTGCCGATAGTGGATAAGCCGACAATTCAATTTATTGTTGAAGAGGCTAAAAAGTCAGGAATTGAAGATATTTTAATTGTTACTGGCAAAAATAAGCGACCGATTGAGGATCATTTTGATTCCAATCCGGAACTTGAACAAAACTTACAGGAAAAGGGTAAGACTAACCTGTTGAAAATGTCACAAGATATTACCCATTTAGGGATTAATATTTACTACACGAGACAGCCCTATCCAGCTGGCTTGGGTGATGCAATTGCCCGCGGGCGCAGTTTTGTGGGTGATGAACCCTTTGTCGTAATGCTGGGTGACGACTTGATGATGGACAAGGTGCCGTTAACTAAGCAGTTGATTAATCGGTATGATGAAACTCATGCATCGACGATTGCCGTGATGCCGGTACCCCACAAAGAGGTTTCCAAGTATGGGGTAATCGAACCTGAAAGTGAAATTATGCCGGGCCTCATTAATGTTAAGTCCTTTGTTGAAAAGCCGGCAGTGGACAAGGCACCGAGTGACTACGCAATCATTGGTCGTTACCTGTTGACCCCAGAAATCTTTGCGATTCTGGATGATCAACGGCCAGATCAGGGGGGCGAGATTCAATTGACGGATGCAATTGATACGATGAACAAGACTCAGCGCGTCTTTGCCCATGTTTTTGAGGGTACACGTCACGATGTTGGGAACAAGGAGAGCTACCTTGAAACTTCGATTGAGTATGGGTTGAAGCACCCGGAGACCAAGGATGCCCTCCGGCAATATATTATGGCCCTGAGCAAACGACTGGCGGATAAACCAGAGAAAAATAACAAATAGTTAGCATTTTAGAAGCTGCAGTGATGTAGCTTCTTTTTTAGGGTAAAATTTTTCTTAATGTCGGCATAATTACTACCTTGACGTAATAAAATTAGGTAGTATGTATCTGGTAATGTGACTCTTTGTGCGAGGAGAAAATTTAATGAAAGATATTTTTATTGTTGCGGCTAAACGCACTCCGTTTGCCCGTTTTCGTGGCCTGTGGGCCAAGCAAGATGCCACTAGTTTAGGTGAGTTGGCCTTGACAGAAACATTAAAAAGCATTGGACTAGATGCTAGTGAACTTGACGCCCTTTTTATGGGTAATGTGCTGAGTGCGAAGCTGGGGCAAAATATGGCCAGACAAGTTGCCTTAGGTGCAGGAATGAAGGCAACCACCAGCAGCGTTACCGTTAATGAGGTCTGCGGTTCTAGCCTGAAGGCCCTCCGTCTGGCTCAGGGCCAGATGGAGCTGGGTGACTTTGACCTGGTTGCGGTTGGCGGGGCTGAGAGCATGACTAATGCAGCTTATTATGCAGCCGCTAAAAACGCGCCGGCCACCCACAGTGAGATGATTGATAACGGCTTAAGAGATGCCTTTTCAGGACAACACATGGGTTTGACTGCGGAGCATGTCGCCGCTAAATACCAGATAACGCGGGCTGAAATGGATGAATATAGCCTGCTGTCACATCAAAAGGCAGTAGCAGCTGTTCAACAACAGGCTTTTGCCCAAGAACTTATTCCGGTTAAGCACGAGGGAAAAATAGTGCAGCAGGATGAAAATATTCGTGCGGATACCAGTTTAGCAGCACTGGGCAAGTTGAAGCCGGTGTTTAAGGAAGACGGACTAGTGACAGCTGGTAATGCATCACCCTTAAGTGATGGTGCCAGCATGGTAATTCTGGCGAGTGCAGCAAAGGTTAAGGAGTTAGGCCTAAAGCCCTTGGCACGCCTTGGCGCTTTTGCCGAGTCCGGGATAGACCCAGCCTACATGGGTTTTGGACCATATTTTGCGGTTAAAAAATTGCTCAAGCAAACCGGTAAACAGATTACCGATTATGATGTAATTGAAGTTAACGAGGCCTTTGCTGCCCCGAGCGTGGCTTTGGTCAAGGAATTAGCAATACCAAGGGAACGCCTGAACATATTTGGCGGAGCGATTGCACTGGGGCATCCGCTGGCAGCCACGGGTACGCGCTTGGTCGGGACAGCAGTTAACGCAATGGCCCAACGAGATGGACACCAGGCGTTAGTCACCTTGTGTATCGGCGGCGGCCAAGCAATTGCCTGCGAGTTGTTGGACGCTAGGTAGATGAAATTCTATGAATTAAGCCCCGCGCAAAGACGGGCTTGGCTAGCGGAACGAGGCATCAAGCTCGACGAAATAGACCCGGCCATTTTGCACGAGCTCGACCACTTGAGTGAAAATGTGGTAGGGCAGTTACGGTTACCGGTTGGAATAGTGCCCCAAATAGTGGTTAACGGTCGTAATTACATAGTCCCGATGGCAACTGAAGAAACTTCCGTTGTGGCTGCGGCCAACCACGGTGCCAGTCTCTTTGCTCGTGGGGGCGGCGTTGAGGCAGTGGCTTATCGAGATGGAATTTACGGACAAGTAATTTTACAGGTGGATGAGAATTTTAAAGTCGCTGACTTAGAGCAGGCCTTTCCAGACCTAATTGCTCAGACCAATGACTACTTTGCGAGTTTAGTTAGGCATGGGGGCGGCGTGCGAACCATCACTGTCCACCAACAGGGCGACTTGGTCTACCTTAAAGTGCTGATCGATCCAGCTGAAGCGATGGGTGCTAATCGCGCTAACGCAATCTTGGAGTATCTTGCTCTGAAATTGGCAGATTACGCCGGAGTCGTGAGCAAGTTATTTGCTATCTTGTCCAATTACCCCAGCCAGTTTACCAAGGCAGAAGTCAGCCTGAATGTGAAAACGGTGGGCGGAATTGCCACAGCCAAGCGCATTGCCCTCCTGAGTCAACTAGGTCAGGATGATCCTTACCGGGCAGTTACCAATAATAAGGGCATTATGAACGGGATTGATGCGGTGTTACTATCAACTGGCAATGATACCCGGGCCGTCGAGGCTGCTTGCGGAGTCTGGGCCAGTCACCACGGTAAGTACGGTAGCTTAAGTAAATGGTGGCTAGAAGGTGATCTGTTAGTCGGTCAATTAGTAGTCCCACTGGCAATTGGAACGGTTGGCGGCTCAATCAATGCCAGAAAAGATGTCCAGGAAAATTACCAGATCTTAGGCCAGGGTATCACTAGCAGTGAATTGGCAGGTGTCGTGGCGGCTATTGGCTTAGCCAACAACTTGGCTGCCTTGCACGCAATTGCAACTGCTGGTATTCAAGCAGGACATATGAAATTGCAGGCTCGAAATATTGCAGCCAGTCTGACAGACAATCAGGCGGAAAGAGCGCAATTGGTGAAAGAACTGGTTGATATGCGCATTTATACGCAGTCTGCTGCTGAAGCAGTGTTGAAACAGATAAGAGAGGAAAAATAATGCAGGTCGGAATTGATCGAATCGGTTTTTATACACCAAATAAGTATGTTGATATGACAGAACTCGCACAAGCTCGAGGGGACGATCCCAACAAGTACCTGATTGGGATTGGGCAAAGTCAGATGAGTCTTGCCGATCAAACTCAGGACGCTGTGTCAATGGGGATTAATGCAACGCTCAGATATGCAAATCAGGTTGATATGAAGACGGTTGATTTGCTTATTATGGGAACTGAAAGCGGGGTTGATCAGTCTAAATCCGCCTCGTTATTTGTCAAGAGTGCCCTAAAATTGTCGCCTGAAGTGCGTACCTTTGAAATTAAGGAGGCCTGCTTTGGCATGACGGCTGGCATGATGATTGCCTGTGATTATGTGCGTTTGCACCCGCAGCGGAGCGCAATTGTGATTGGGAGCGACTTGGCGCGCTATGGCCTTGGTACAAGTGGTGAAGTTACCCAGGGAGCGGGCAGTGTTAGTGTTTTGATCAAGGCCAATCCTGGTATCTTAACTATTGGTGCCGATCATAGTGCATACAGCAGCGACATCAATGATTTTTGGCGTCCTAACGACTCACCGGTAGCCTTGGTTGACGGCAAGTATTCGACTGAAGTTTACTTAGACTTCTTCAAGCGAACCTTTGCCGATTATCAAGGACAGACCCAGAAGCAGACAAGTGACTTTGCGGCGCTGATTTATCATCTACCCTTTACCAAGATGGGCTATAAGGCCAATCGGTTGGCAGTTGACCAGCAAGATACGGCAATAGTGCAGCGCCTGGAGCAAAGTTTTACCGCTTCTGCAGTCTATAGTCGTGAAGTTGGTAATATTTACACCGCCTCGCTATATTTGAGTTTGCTTAGTCTGTTGGAAAATGGCCAGTTAAAAGCGGACAATCTGGTTGGCCTATTTTCCTATGGATCGGGCGCAATGGGAGAATTTTATGCCGGTCAGGTGGTTGCTGGCTATACTGACCACTTGAATCCTGAAAAAGACCTGGCGCTGCTGCAGCGGCGTCAAAAGGTGAGCGTGGCTGAATATGAGCACTTGTTTAATGAGGCCCTACGCCAACCAGAAGATAACGTGGAACTGGTTAGTGATGAGGAAGAGGGCTACTGGTACTTTGCTGGCTGCAAGGATCATGTTCGCCAATATAAGCAGAAATAATAAAATCCATTGACCACTAGCACCATAAAATAAAAGCCACAATGATTATTGTGGCTTTTATTTTACGTTAAGCTCGTCGGGCTTGCTGGCTTAGTAAGTGGCAACTAGGCATAGTAGTCGATGATTTCTTTTAATGTCTGAGCAGCGTGCTGTTTACCGGTACCTGCTTCATAATATTGTTTAAACCGGGCGTCACAAGTATACATGGCGGCTAGATTTTTGTTGGCTGCAGGTGAATAATTACCTGCTGGCCATGACATTTGTAAAAATTTTTGGTGCAAGTCAAAAAGATGTTTTGCGGCTGGTTGAGCCAGGTCACTAGTACCAACCAGCGGCTCAAGTTCGGTTAATATTTGCTGTGTAATTGCCTCTAAGTGGGTCATTTTGTTCTCCGTTAATGATTTAAATTTGCGGTAAGTGTCTGCAATTGTTTGCTCGCTGTATTTGGCGCGTAATTCCTGGCCGTATTGTAGTTCGTTCTGTTCAACTGCCTTAGTTTTGAAGGCAGCAAATTTTTCTGTATCAGTCATTTTTGAGACTCCTTTCATTCTTGCAAGTGTTTTATCCAAATTAACTAGCAAATTCGCTAACCGCTGTTGCTCAGTAATGATCTTTTGGCGTTGACGCTTCAGCATCTGGTACTGGACATCTTCAGAATCTTGCAAAACCTGTTTTATTTGGGTTAGTGATAAGTCAAATAACCGTAAAAATAAAATTTTTTGCAGTTGATTTACCTCGGCTTCTTGGTAGTAACGATAATTATTTTGGGGATCGCGGCGCGCTGGTAAGAGCCCCTTTTTATCGTAGAATCGTAAGGTTCTGGTTGATACTCCAGCTAGTTTGGCTAATTCTGCGATTGAATATTGCATGGTTAATCTCCTCACTTGCAGGGCAAAGTATAAGCTTTGTCGTAAGGTCAAGGTCAAGTAAAAAATAAAAAAGCGTCTGGCAACGCTTTTTTATGTTAATCTAATAGAGTTGCTTTCTGGCCTAATTTGAATACCGTATACCGGTACTTGTTCACCTTCGCCTTGAATAGCTAGGGGGAGGTTGCGGTCGTGCAAATTTATGACTAGTCGCGTCAATTTGGTTAGCGTCATTGGGCTGGTCCCTGGATACAAAACACAGGCCCTACTGGAAATTTTTAAGCTGGTTAGTGGTCGGACCCGGTCAGCAAGTGTCAGATAGAGGGTAGTCTGCTTGTTTAAGTCATTGGTTAACTGTAAAAAATCTGTCAGTCGCATAATTATATCCTATATGAAATTAAAATGTGATACTATTAATACTAAATTATAAAAAGGTGGTTTTACCAATTGAAACATAAAAAGCTGTGGCTTGCACTAATTACAGTTGTGCTGGTTCTTGGCGTAGCACTAGTTGGAGCAGGCTATTATTTTTTTCAGGTTGCTTGTGTGCCAGGTGAAAAGAGCTTCTTGAGTTCTGAAAGCAAGACCATCAAGAAGTCTGATCCGCTCTACCGCGAGAAAAGTTGGTTTAAACGGACAGCCAAGCAAAAGTATCGGATTAAGTCAGCTAACCATAAGTACGAGCTCGTGGCCAACTATATTCCAAGTGCTGGGTCACGCAAGACCGCCGTAATTTTACCCGGTTACATGGACCGAAAAGAAGACATGGGTACATACGATGCACTCTTTCACGAGTTAGGGTACAATACTCTAACACCCGATCCCCAGGCCCAAGGTGAAAGTGGAGGAAAGTATATTGGCTACGGCTGGGTTGAAAAGGATGATATTAAAAAGTGGATCGACTTTTTACTGCAGAAGACGGGCCGCCAGCAGCAAATTGTGGTTTTCGGCTTGAGTATGGGCGGGGCCACGACCATGATGGTGGGTGGGCTTAACCTACCCCAGCAGGTCAAAGCCTTGATCGAAGACTGCGGCTACACCAGTGTCAAGGACGAAATTGAGCATGAAGCTAAAGAACTGTACAGCCTACCTCTGATTCCTCGTTTTCCGTTAGTTGAAATACTCAGTGGCATCAACCGGCTCAAGGTGGGCTACTTGATGGGGGATGCTTCTAGTATTAAGCAACTGCAAAAAAATCACCGGCCGATGCTGTTTATTCATGGTAGTCGTGACAACTTCGTTCCAACGACAATGGTTTACCAAAATTATCGAGCCAGCAAGGGTCCTAAGGAAATTTGGGTGGCGCCAGGTTCCAAACATGCCAAGTCTTTTGCTGACCATCCTAAGGAATATCGGAAGCGAATAGCTACTTTCTTGTCCAAGTATCTTAAATAATAAATAGTAAAAAAGTTGTTGCAATTGGCAACAACTTTTTTGTTATCTTAAGGTAAGCTTGACCACACATTCGCAGCGCGGCGTTTGCGGTAACATGTCAACGTTTTCGATTAAACGGACATTGTAAATTTCACTGAGTAAAACAAGGTCTTGAGCCAGTGTTGAAGGGTTACAGGAGATATAAACAAAGGTGCGTGGTTTAACCTTGAACAAGGTCTTAATCAGGCTTTTAGCTAGGCCAGTCCGAGGCGGATCAACAATCAAGGCATCGATTGGTACACCATTATTGACTAATTCAGGTAAAACTTTTTCAACACTTCCCTGAATATAGTTAGCATTTTTGATGCGGTTTAGTTCAACATTATGTTGAGCATCAGCCACCGCATCTGGAATAGTTTCAATGCCGATGACCTGCTTTACTTGGTCTGCGGCAAGTATCCCGAGGGTACCAACTCCGCTATAGGCATCGATTAAGGTGTCTTCTGGACTAAGGTCTAAAAATTTAAGTGCCTCGGTATAAAGGGTAGCAGTTTGCACCGGATTCAATTGAAAAAAGGCCCGTGGCGATAGTGCAAATTTTTTACCCAAAATTTCATCAATGATTTGATTTTTACCAAGCAACTTTGCAGTCTTATTGCCCCAAACCTGCGGATTACGCCAGTCTGTTTCGTTTTGGTAAACGCTGACCACATTGGCTAGCTTCATTATTTTCTGAGCTAGATTTGGTAAATTGGTGATTTGGTGACCAACTGTGATGAGCGTGACCTGTATTTCTTTCGTGGCCTGGGCCTGGCGCACGACAATTGTCTTGAGACCATCAAGGTGACGGAAGGGGTCGGCGATTGGGACGCGGAGTTGCGCTGCTAGGTCTTTGATCGCGAGTTCTGTTGCTTGAGTGGCTTTGCTCTGGGTAGGCATCACCGGCAGGTCATATAGCTTGTGCGAATTAGGTGCAAATAAGCCTAGTATAGTTACGCCATGATCCTGTTCAATCTGATATTGCGCCTTGTTGCGGTAGTGCCACTGATCCGGAGCAGGGATGGTTTTTTTAACCTTATACTTGTTAAAACCGCGGGGATGGTACTTGCTAAGTGCAGCTAACACGTTATCGCGTTTGAATTCTAATTGTTGCGGATAGGATAAATGTGCCAGTTCTAGCCCTCCCACTGCGGGATCGACGCCCTGCGGAAAAGCTACCCGGTGCGGACTTTTCGCTTTGATGCGAATTAATTCACCCTGCAGGTAGTGGGGGAATTCGGCGGTGATTTTGGCGACAACAACTTCCTCCGGCAATGCGCCGGGAATAAAGATGATTTTTTTGCGGTAGTAACCAATGCCTTCGCCATTGATGCCAATCCGTTTAATCGTAATAATAACGTCTTTCTCTTGGAGATTTTGCGAGTTGAATTTTTCTTTCATAATTTTTCTTTCTACAAATAAATGGTTAACTGATAACAGTTTATTGTACTACCTAGGAAAAGTTTTTAGCAAGAATGAAGTAAATTTGCTAGCATATAAGTAAGTAGATAGAAAGGTGGAACAAGATGCCAATTATTACGAAAGTTAGCAGTCAAAAGCGGCCAGGTCGCTATAACATCTTTTTGGACGACCAGTATGCTTTTTCGGCCAGTGAGCAAACCGTAGCAGAGTTCGTGCTCTTAAAGGGACAATCAGTCAGTACCGCCAAGGTTGCCGAGATCAAGCAATTTGATGCGGATGCCCGGGCAACTAATCTAGCTTCAAAATTTCTTAGTTATGAGCCGCGAACCATTTTTGAAGTTTTGCAATATTTGGGCAAGCATGAGATTGATGATCAAGCGGCCCAAAATGCAGTTGTCCAGCTCAGTGAAATGGGCTTCTTGGATGACCGTAAGTATGTTGAGCTAGCACTTAAGCAGGATCTGCGGATCGGCACGGATGGACCACTAGGAGTCAGTCGCAAGTTGACTTTGAAGGGCGTTGATCCAGAGCTTGTTCAGGCAGAATTAGCTGCAATCGGGGATGAAGAGTGGCTAGAGCCCGGTCTGCGGGTGCTCAAGTCGATGAAGAGTAAGGTGGGAAGGATTGCTCAGCGTGAGCTTGAACGAAAAATGCGCACCAAGTTGATGAGTCATGGCTTTTCTGGACCGTTGGCTAGCATGGTGATTGCCGAAGTGGACTTGCAGGCAGGCGATGCTGACCAGCTCGAAGCCTTAAAAAAGCAAGGGGTAAAAGCTTATAAACGTTTTCGTCGTTTGCCCGAAGGTGAGCGCAAGAGCAAGATGCGCAATTACCTTTATACACATGGCTTTAGCAGTGGAGAAATTGATTCATTCTTGGCTGGTGAAGTTATTCCACTAGCTGAATTAGCAGATTATTAGGAGAATTTTATGAAGAAGTTACTAGAAAAGGCCAACTTTATCGGCCGGCCCTTTGCCGATCAGTTAATGGACGAGCAAAAGACCTTTACCAGGTGTAATTTAGAGCTAGAACAAGATCCAGTCTTCCAGCAATTCTTAGCTGACCACCACCTAGAAACAAAGCGAAGTAGTATGGTGGTTTTTGGCTTGGAGAACTTTATGTATTGGTATGGCGTCTTGGTGTCTGATGAGGTCAAATGTCCGCAGGGCTTGATGCGGTTTGCGTTGCCACCAGCTGAGGTTGCGCTGGTTGAAAGCGATGCAGCAGGGCTTGCTAGTCTGAATCAGCCGCTCAACCAAGTTTTGCCAGCATTTTTAGCAAAAATTAGCAGTAATGGTATTCAAGTATATGAGAATCCCGGTGATAGCCAAACGCCTTATATTGTCCAGGACCTAAATTTGGCTACAAAAAAACTGGCCCAGATGTTATATCTTGATGCCAGCGAGGTAAATTAGTGTTGTTTAGGGTCAATTGATAGGTTGTCATATTCAACATAGGCACCCAGACAGGTCGACAAGAGCATAATCAAAAAGACCACGCCAACAGATTGACCAACAATCTGGTCCAAAGTGAGGAAGGCCCGAACTACGAAGGTGGCTGCAAAGCAGAGCATAAAGTCCAACAAGAAGTTAGCAACTTGAATCATGAGCCGTCGTCTAATGCTGAAAAAGCGCAGCAATTGTTTGAGCACGCCATCATCGACTTCTACTGCAAGCAAGTCAACCGGCCGCTGAATAGTTGCCTTGATGGCGAACATGATTAACGCTCCAACTGCTGCCCCAACTGTTGTGCGGAAGAGATCAGCAGAGTGTAAAACCAGGGCATCGTAGCCAATACCAATGATTGTCAGGCTACAGATATAGGGAATTAGCAATAAAAATGTAAAAACCAGCAGGACGTGACTTTTTTTCATGACTGAACCTCTTTTCTTACCTGCTATTCTAACATAACGGTTAAGTACATGATATAATGTTAGATACTTAAGTTGTTTTTTAAGGAAAGAGAGCAAAAATTATGCCTAGCGACCCTGCTAAGGGGAGTTTATTAGAACGTTTCAAAAATAAACTTTCCCCTGCAAGCGATGAAGAAACCAAAGAGCAGTTAACTGAAGAAATTAAGGACTTGCATGATCACCAACAGATTAACGACAGCGAATACTCGATGTTAAATGCAGTTTTGGATTTCCAGGGACGGATGGTTCGAGAGGTGATGGTGCCCCGAATTGATGCCTTCATGGTTGATTGTGGTGATAGCTTACAAAGCAATCTGGAAGAGATTTTGCGCGAACCATACTCACGGATCCCGGTTTACCAACATGATAAAGATAAGATTGTTGGTGTCATCCATATTCGAACTGTACTGCGCAAGGCCTGGGAGAAAGGCTTTAAGCATTTGGACTACGATGATGTGATGAATCCGCCCTTGTTTGCTCCTGAAACCACAGAACTTAGCGAGCTTTTGGTGGAAATGCAGCAGACGCAGCAGCAACTAGCCGTTTTAACGGATGAGTATGGTGGTGTCGTTGGGCTGGCTACAATTGAGGATTTAATCGAAGAAATTGTGGGCAATATTGATGATGAAGTTGACCGTGCTGAAGTACTGGTTAAAAAGCTCGCACCAGATAAGTTTGTAATTTATGGTAAAATGACGCTTGATGACTTTAACGAGCAGTTTGGGACCAATCTCGAAATGGAGAATGTTGATACAATTGCAGGATATGTGATTACTAAATTAGGCATTATTCCGGCCAAGGGTGAAAAATTATCGGTTAAATTGGCCAATGGGATGGTTTTGACTACGCGAAGAATGATTAGATCAAGACTGCTGACGGTTTTATTGACAATCCCTCAATCAGCAGATAAGGAAGAAGAGCAAGGTAGTTAATGAGTGACGGACTTTTAGACAAGGTTAACAAACGCAGAACATTTGCAATCATTTCCCACCCCGATGCAGGGAAAACAACGATTACAGAGCAAATGCTGCTTTTTGGTGGTGTAATTCGCAGTGCTGGTACGGTTAAAGCCCGTAAAACCGGCCACTACGCCACTAGTGATTGGATGGAAATTGAAAAGCAACGTGGCATTTCTGTTACCAGTTCGGTAATGCAGTTTGAATATCAGGGCAAGAGAATCAATATTCTCGATACGCCGGGGCACGAAGATTTTTCGGAAGATACCTATCGAACACTGATGGCAGTTGATGCGGCAGTGATGGTAATTGATGCGGCCAAGGGTATTGAGCCGCAGACTAAGAAACTTTTTAAGGTGGTCAAGCAACGCGGTATTCCAATTTTTACTTTTATGAATAAACTCGATCGCGACGGGCGGCCTCCGCTCGATTTGATTGCTGAATTAGAAGACTTGTTGGGCATTGAGGGGGTAGCGATGAACTGGCCGATTGGATCGGGTCAGACGCTCAAAGGCCTCTATGACCTCGCTAATAACCAGGTCGAGTTATACCACCAGGAGGGGGAAGACCGGTTTTTACCACTGGATCAAGCGGGCTTGTTACCAGCCACTGAACCTTTTAGTCAAAATCCTGAATTCCAGGACACCTTGAGTGAAATAGAGCTGATCAAGGAAGCTGGTAATAGCTTTGATCAAGGCAAAATCGCCAAGGGAGACCAAACTCCGGTCTTCTTTGGATCGGCCCTGACTAATTTTGGGGTTGAAACTTTTTTGAAGAGTTTCGTCCAATTAGCACCTGCTCCAGCTAGCCATACGATTAATGAAGGTGAAGAGCTTAGTGCAGAAGATGCAGAGTTTTCCGGTTTTGTCTTTAAAATCCAAGCAAACATGAATCCCCACCACCGCGACCGGATTGCCTTTATTAGGGTTGGTAGTGGCGAGTTTAAACGGGGGCTTGACGTTACTTTGGCAAGAACCGCTAAGCCGATTCGCTTGAACAATGCGACTGAGTTTATGTCCAGCGAGCGTGTTCAGGTAACTGATGCCGTTGCCGGAGACATTGTCGGACTATATGACACGGGTAACTTTCAAATCGGCGATAGTATTTACGCGGGTAAGCGCAAGATTGTTTATCCGCCGCTGCCAGAATTCACGCCAGAATTGTTTGTGCGGGTAACGGCTAAGAATGTGATGAAGCAAAAGTCTTTCCACAAGGGGATGAACCAGTTGGTTCAAGAGGGTGCAATCCAGCTCTACCGTAACTACCAGACCGATGAGTATATTCTGGGCGCTGTTGGCCAATTACAGTTTGAAGTATTCAAGTTCAGGATGAAGAACGAATACAATTCAGATGTTGAGATGACCAGCATCGGCCATCGGGTAGCTCGGTGGATTGATCCCGACCAGCTTGATCCGGCGATGTCAAACAGCCGCAACCTGCTAGTTAAGGACCGCTATGACCAACCGCTCTTTCTCTTTGAAAACCAATTTGCAGAGCGCTTCTTCCAGGACAAGTATCCGGAAGTGAAATTGACTGAAAAATTATAAGTAAACAAAAAGACTGGCTTCATGCCAGTCTTTTTGTTTACTTATCAATGTGAATTTCAATGACGTGTTGGCTTTTATCAGCAATTAACTCATATGCTGGATTCTTTTCTTTAATCAACCGTTCAATAACAAAGTTAGTCTCCTCCTTGCGAATGCGGCGATCATGATTCTTCAGTACAATGCCAATCGCTTCGTCACTTTCAGTATAAATGACGGAGGTATTACCCAAGGAGTACACCTTGACGTAGTTGACATTGGTTGTATTTAACTGGCTGTGAACTAATTCCCTATAACTATTGGTTACATCGATCAAATGCATGGATTTCACCCGTTTCTTTTAGTAGTTCTTTCATAGTTTAGTATACCGCTAATGGGGACATTTTTCTTTAATAAATCATTCTTAACGTAAATTTGTTCTACTTAGCGTGGTTCTTCACTTTCAACGGGCGAGGCAACCGCTGCGGGTTCACTGATAACGATTTGGTCATCTTTGACGCTGGCTAAAAGATTCTTAGCGGCTAGGTGGTCAAGCTTGAAATCGGCTACCTTGTCTTCGATTTCTTCTTGAATAGTACGCCGCAGTGGGCGTGCACCCATTGCTGGGTTGTAGCCCTCTTCGACCAGCTTCTGCTTAGCATCGCTTGTTACGGTGATTTGCAGGCCCTGGGTTTTGACCATGTTGTTAACCTCTTCAAGCATTAGGTCAACGATTTGAACCAGGTCATCCTTAGTTAGTTCGTTGAATTCAATTACTTCATCCAGGCGGTTTAAAAACTCTGGCTTAAAGAATTGACTCATTGAACTTCTAGCCGAATCTGCTTTCTTATTGCTGCTTTCGGACGCAAAGCCGACGCTGGCCTGTTTGATATCTTGCCCGGCATTAGAAGTCATAATAATGATTGTATCCTTGAAGGAAACCGTCCGTCCTTGGGAGTCGGTTAGTCGACCATCATCCAAAATCTGTAAGAAGAGGTTCATGACAGATGGGTCGGCTTTTTCAATTTCATCTAGCAAAATTAGGCTGTAAGGGTTGCGGCGAACGCGTTCGGTTAATTGTCCAGCTTCCTCGTAGCCCACGTATCCTGGTGCAGAGCCAATTAACTTGGAGACTGAGTAAGATTCCATGTACTCAGACATGTCGAAGCGAATTAAGGCATTCTCTGAGCCAAACATTTGCTGGGCTAGTTGTTTGGCTAGTTCAGTCTTACCGACTCCGGTTGGTCCAACAAAGAGGAAGGAACCAATCGGTCTACCTGACTTGTTGAAGCCGATCCGGTTACGCCGGATGGCCCGTGCGACCTTGTCCACTGCCTTACTCTGACCAATCACATGGGCTTTCAGATTAGGTGCAAGGTTTTGCAATTGGTTTTCTTCTTGCTTTTGCAAGTCACCAACCGGAATACCCGTTTTTTCTTCAACAATCTTGTTCATAATTTTGTCAGTGATGATCGGCGATTTATCAGGATCAACCTTTTGGTCCTTCATCTCACTATACTTTTCAATTTGGTCCCGGTAATAGGCCGCTTTTTCGTAATCCTCATTTTTGAGTGATTCTTGCTTTAACTGTTGCGCTGCCTCAATTCGCTCTTTCATCTTTTCTTTGTCGACGTAAGGAATGGTTAGGTTCATCCGCGAGCCTGCTTCGTCGAGCAGGTCAATTGCCTTATCCGGTAAAAACCGGTCCTGGATGTAGCGCTCAGATAATTCAGCTGCCGCCTTAATGGCGTCATCGGTGTAGTGAACATGATGGTAGCCTTCGTAGCGCTTTTGGATACCCTTTAAAATTTTCATGGTTTCTGCAATTGAGGGCTCTTTCACATCAACTGGCTGGAACCGTCGTGCTAGAGCTGAATCTTTTTCGATTTCACGATATTCCTTCAGGGTGGTCGCACCAACTAGTTGCAAATCACCGCGAGCTAGCGCTGGTTTAATGATATTACCGGCGTCCATTCCGCCTTCAGCGTTGCCCGCGCCTACAATCTCATGGATTTCATCAATAAATAAAATGATATCATCATGACTTTGCAATTCTTTGATTAACTGCTGCATCCGTTGTTCAAATTGCCCGCGAATTCCGGTACCTTGGACTAACGAGACTACATTAAGTGAAATAATCCGCTTGTCTTGTAATTTGGCTGGCACTGAGCCATCAACAATTTGTTGGGCGAGTCCTTCAACGACTGCTGTTTTACCAACACCGGCTTCACCAATTAGGACCGGATTGTTCTTGGTTCGACGATTTAAAATTTCGATTACACGAGCGATTTCCTTGTCTCGGCCAATAACTGGGTCAATCTTGCCTTTTTTGGCCATAGCAGTTAGGTCTGTTCCAAACTGATCAAGCAGTGAGCGCCCGCCCCCAGCGTTATTACCATTATTACCACTGCCGTTGCTCATTTGTGGTCCATTGGGATTGTTGCTAGTATTTCCGTTATTAAAACTATTAAAGAGGTCGTTAAAGTCACCAAAGAACCCGTTGTTGTCGTTGTTCATATTGATATTTCCTTGTTGTTTCAATTCTTGATAACATTGTCCACATAAGCTGATTTCACGGCTCTGGCCATTCACCTTAGCAAAAAGATGGATGGATGCAGGCCGCTTTTGACAATTTTGACAAAGCAATTAAATTACCGCCTTTCACTTCAAGTTATGTTTATTAAATTATATAATTAGCACTCTCAATAATCAAGTGCTAAAGCTTGGAACTTATTTTTTGTAAGCATCATCTAGTAGCACTGGTGTGATAGAATACAGCTGAGCAAAGTAACCAAAATTTGCTAAAGCCGGTAGAAGTTAGTTTTAGTAAGAAAGAAATGGTGGTATATTTGGATTACCGAATAATTCTGGAGCAGCTTGCGACTGGTGAACTTGATCATTATGAAGTCAAACCAGAAGAGGCCTTTGCCTTCCAGGCTGCTTTAAGAACATTTGGCAAACGGCAGAATATAACCGGTAGGGCCTTACGGGGTGGAAAAATACTGTATTCGCAGTCAAAGACTGAACTTTGATGATGTAAACTGTTACATTTTTGTTGTTTAATTCACAAAAAAATGATAATCTAATACTCGAATAGGTAGATACTACCGGTTTGATTTTTTCAATTTAAAGGAGATATATAATGGAAAAACGCGATTTTCATGTCATTGCAGAAACAGGTATTCATGCTCGTCCAGCAACCCTTTTGGTCCAGGCTGCTTCTAAGTTCGGTTCAGACATCAACTTGGAATACAATGGCAAGTCAGTCAACCTGAAATCAATCATGGGTGTGATGTCACTTGGCGTTGGTAAGAATGCTGATGTTACAATCAGTGCCGACGGTGATGATGAGAAGGATGCAATTGAGACAATTTCCGAAACCATGAAAAAAGAGGGATTGGCTGAATAATGACCAAGACATTAAAAGGAATTGCTGCCAGTGATGGTATTGCTGTAGCTCCAGCATATCTCTTGGTAGAACCCGATCTTTCGTTTTCAAAAACTAATGTCAGTGATGTTGAAAGTGAAGTAGCCCGCTACAAGGATGCAATTTCAGTGTCAACGGCCGAAGTTGAAAAAATCCGCGATGATGCCAAGCAGAGTCTAGGCGAGGAAGAAGCTCAAGTTTTTGAAGCGCACCTGATGATTTTGAATGACCCTGAATTTACGGGTGCCATTGAAAATGAAATTAAGGAACAAAAGATTAACAGTGAAGCTGCGCTTGACGAAACTGCTCAAAAGTTCATTAGCATTTTTGAAGGTATGACCGATAATGCTTACATGCAACAACGTGCAGCGGACGTTCGTGATGTTTCGAAGCGGATTATGGCGCACTTGCTCGGCAAAGAATTGCCTAATCCAGCGGCCATCGACCATGAAGTAGTAGTTGTGGCCCATGACTTGACTCCAAGTGACACCGCCCAATTGAACAAGCAATTTGTTAAAGGCTTCGTGACTGATATTGGTGGCCGGACAGCGCACTCTGCCATTATGGCTCGCTCACTTGAATTGCCAGCCGTTGTAGGGACTGACTCAATTACTAAGGATGTTCAAAATGGTGACACTTTGGTGGTTGATGGTTTAAGTGGGGATGCAGTTATTGATCCAAGTAAGGAGCAGATTTCTGATTACCAGCAGAAGAGCGACATATTCTTAAAGCAGAAGGCTGAATGGCAGAAGCTAAAGTATGAACCGTCAGTGACTGCAGATGGCAAGAAGTTTACGATTGCTGCCAATATCGGTACGCCTAACGATATGGCAGGCGTGAACGAGAACGGTGCAGAAGCAGTCGGCTTGTACCGGACAGAGTTCTTGTACATGGATTCTAAGGACTTTCCCACTGAAGATGCGCAATATGATGCTTATAAAAAAGTTATCGAAGGCATGCATGGCAAGCAAGTCATCATCAGAACCATGGACATCGGTGGCGACAAGCACTTGGATTACTGGGATTTGCCAGATGAAATGAACCCATTTTTAGGCGTTCGGGCCATCAGGTTATCTTTACAGAACGAAGAGATTTTTCGGACACAGCTGCGCGCACTGCTGAGAGCGTCTGCTTATGGTAGTCTAGGAATTATGTTCCCAATGATTGGTACACTGAATGAATTGCGCAAAGCTAAGTCAATCTTAAATGAAGAAAAAGACCAGCTGACTAGTCAAGGCGTAAGTGTTGGCAGTGACCTGCAAGTAGGAATGATGATTGAAGTTCCAGCTGCTGCAGTCTTGGCTGATCAATTTGCCAAGGAAGTTGACTTTTTCTCCATTGGTACTAATGACCTGATCCAATACTCAATGGCTGCTGATCGTGGTAATGACAACGTTTCTTACCTGTACCAACCGGCTAATCCAGCTGTCTTGCGGTTAATCAAGAACACAATTGACGCAGCTCATGACAATGGTATTTGGTGTGGCATGTGCGGCGAAGCTGCCGGTGATAGCACGATGTTCCCAATTCTATTAGCAATGGGATTAGATGAGTACTCAATGAGTGCAACTTCAATCTTACGGATTAGAAGTTTAATGAAAAAACTTGATACTAATGAAATTAAGGAATTGGCTAACCAGGCTTGTTTTGAATCTAAAACAGCTGAAGAGAACGAAAAGTTAGTTAGTGACTTAATGGCTAAAGTAGATAAATGATAAAAAGCACGTTAACGAAAGTTGATGTGCTTTTTTAAATAAGTGCAAAGAAATGAATTATTTGCAAAAATCACTTACAAAAAAGAAGCATTGTGTTACAATGTTCACAGTAAGAAAAAAATGTTCAAAGGAGCGTGAAATATATGGTAAATTTATATATATCTCCAAGTTGTACCTCATGTCGGAAAGCCAAGGCGTGGTTAAAGAAGCATGATATTGCTTTTAAAGAAAGAAATATTTTTTCAGAACCACTGACAAAGGATGAACTAATTCAAATACTGCGGATGACTGAAAACGGCACTGAGGAAATTATTTCTACGCGTTCCAGAGCATTTCAACAGTTAAAAGTTAACCTTGATAATTTATCAATCGATCAACTGCTTAATTTGGTCGAAAAGAACCCTAGTTTGTTGAGACGACCAATTATCATGGATGACCGACGCCTACAAGTTGGCTATAATGAAGATGAAATTAGACGTTTTCTGCCAAGAAAGGTTCGGCGGCTTGAGCTTGAAGAAATGCAAAAGATTGCTGACTTATAATTAATAAAGATTTACAAAAAAGTGTTAGTTTAGACTAACGCTTTTATTTTACAGGTGAAATGGGCTACAATAGATAAGAGAAACTGATGGAGGTGAGATTTCATGCAGGTAGATCATATTAACGAAAACACTATTCGCGTTCGTATAGATAAGAATGAGCTAGCTAGACGTGGCTTAAAAGTGTTAGATTTGCTGGGCGATAAAAACAAAATACAGCATTTCTTCTATTCGATTTTGGATGAAATTGATACGGATCATACTTTTAGCCAAGAAGCGCCGGTTACTTTTCAGGTGATGCCAAATAGTGGTGGCCTTGATTTGCTGATTACTAAGGTATCTGCTAAAGATCGTGATAGCTTGGCACAATTACTTGATGGGGAAGATAGCAGTGCAGGCGGTCAGGATTCACGGAGGACGTCATTTATGGATCTAGCAGATGAGGATGAAGCAGACGAGCAGGCTGAGGATGCTCCGTCTGAGGACAAAGCTGACGATCAACCGCACAAGAAGCAGGGCACCAGTAAAAAAGCACCAAGGAAGCAGGCATACTGCTTCGCTGACCTGGGTACAGTTACGGAACTAGCAGAAAGCTTGCAAGCTCGCGATCTTTCCTCCAGTCTTTACTTTGAAAATGGGCAATTTTTCCTTGATTTGGTTTTTAATGATGAGAATTATACAGAACTCAAGCCAGTTGATGCTTGGGCAATTGCTAATGAATATGGATTGAAAATCAGACAAAGTGAACTGGCTCGGATTAAGCTGACGGGTAAGTGCCTGATTGAACACAGTGCGCTGGATCAGTTGCGGCATTATTTTGGTAAAATTAAGCATTAAGGAAAAAGGCAAGGTAAAACTTGCCTTTTTTGCGTACTTAATCGAGGGTGATTTTTTGTATGCAGCATTGCTAAATAATGAACTAGTAACAGCGGTCACAATGGCTAGCAAAAGTCGGGATGAAAGCAGGTTGGCCGCAGCGCAGCACTATTTTTGTCCGCACTGTCAAAAAGAAGTACGGTTAGTGGTCGGGTCTAAGACGGCCTATTTCAAGCATTTAGCTCGTCTTACTAACCAGCAGAATGAACGGGAAGAGCATGCCTTAAGCAAGAAATTACTCCAATTAGCGTTAACGGAGGCACATTTTGCGGCTGCGATTGAAGTTACACTGGCAGCTGGACAACTGCGCTCAGATATTCGGGCTAGTTCAAATCTGGCCTTTGAGATCCAGTGTGCTCCGTTAAGCCAGGCGGAATTCCAGCACCGGCATAACTTGTATAAAAAAAGTGGTGTGTTAGATATTTGGTTGGTGGGCCAGCAGCATTACCTTCGCCATCAACTCAAAAAAACACAGCTGATTTATTTTCGAACAAATCAGCTGTGGCAAGATTATTATTTAGAAATTGCCCCATTTCAAAGGTGTATCCGCTTAAAGTACAATGTCATGCTTGAGCCTTTGACTAACCGCCTGCACTACCAGCTGGCCACCTTTAGCTTAAGCGGTCAGGGGTTGACTAAGTTGTGGCAGTTTAAGCCGAAATTAAAAGGCTATTCGGTAAACCCACTTGCCCAAAAACAGTATTTAACTAGACAAATAACCCAGAAAAGCCTTAAAGGACTGGAAATTGCCTCCAAGTTGTATCAAATGCAGCTGACCGTCGATGATTTACCGCAGTGGGTCTTTAGGAGATTGCGCCGCGTGACCGCCACTGATAATGCCGCTAGTTATTTCAGATTAAGCGCAGATGACTGATCGTTGAATAGCTATCTTCTTGGTCTTCTGCTGTCGGTTCAATACAGCCGGTGTTTTTAAGCAAGGTAATTAACTTGTCGTGGGCGACGGCACCTTCAAGCAAGATACCGTTATAGTTACCGCTTTCGTTAAAAATAATCGTGGTTGGGATATTGCGGACATTGAACTTACGAGCCAAGTTTTTGTCTTGCTGAATTGAATCATCAACGTAACCTTTGATTTTGGAATCAATAATCTTGTCGTAATCCAAATCAAGGTTAAGCGCGACTTGGCGGGCGAGGTTTCTAGTGTAATGATTAAAGTCGCGACTAACTGCTTGTTGAAAGCTAAGCAGGTATGACCTGGCTTTTTTGTTGCCATAGATAAACTTAATCGCATGATAGTCGCGCAGAGCTTGAAATGACGCCATTGTATACTGCGACAGATCTTTCATCCGCTGGCGCTCTTTTTTTCGTCTAATAATATCTTCCTTGATTACGCTAACATTGGTAATCGGGACAAAATGCAAGGTTGAATTGATATCTAGGTCGTCAATCGCTGTTTTAATTGAGACTTCTGTATCATAGCAGTAAATACCGATTGGATTAACAAAGATAAAAATCTCAAACATGACTAGATTCCTCCATAGTTGACGGGACAAGTTGTTTTATCAAACGACTGTTTAACAAAATAAAAATGTATACTCGTACAATCATATTTTAGCACGATGCCTGAAAGCGCGTGCAATTTTTGCTTGGTTAATCTTGGTGTCAGCGGCAGAAAAGTCATAAGTTTTTTGCAGTTGCTGGAAAACAAGTTTAATTAGGTCCGGATCAGTATTTTCAATTTCTAATTCAAAGTCGGTATAACCATCGGGGTATTGTGTTTCATCCAGGGTAAGTTCACAATTTTGGGGACCATTAACCAAAGTACGGTGTGTTTTGCTAAAGGTCTGCAAGGGTAGATTAGTTTGATCAAAATGCTGGCGTAAGTAATCTCCAACCGTTCTAGAGAACGAAAGTGAACCGGTATGTTGAGCTCTTTCAACCAGGCTAGTAGCCTCTTGAACGGATAACTCGTCCGTGACTTCAACCGCTTCATGAAAATCCTCCTGGGTGGGGTTAGTGCTTGGAACTTTTAAAGTCTGTTCACCCCGGTCGCTGAACAGGCGAATCCGGCAGCTGATCCGCTTGGTCTTAAGCAGGCCATTAGCGGTGTCAAAGTAATAATTTGCTTGGTTAAACATACTTTTACGAGCAAAAGCAGTGCAGAGTTTATGATATGTCTTTTCAGGCAAAAGCACCTTGGCCTCAATTTCGTTGCTTTGGGTCATAATTCACTCCAATTTCTGTCAGACTTAATTACTATATGGTTGAGACAACATTACTATTTTGTGCTACTTGGGTCATAATAGTCAAAAATTAAGTTTGTGCAAAGAATTCACTTAAAGCCCATTTGAAATTCAAAACCTAGCTAGCAGCGGTTGTTAAGCAGCTTAAAGGGGCTGGTGCGCACTTGACAAAATTAATCAGTTTATCATAATCTAGGGTAGTCAATTGAGGTCGCGGCCAAGAATAAAGTGGCGTTAATTATTCTCAGATTGAGGCTGCGTGCGCTTAGGGATACTGGCATAGATATATGAATCAAGTCTGGGGCTAAATGAAATTGCTATCATAGGTTTTATGTTAGAATGGGAATGCTGTTTGAGAAAGGAATTATTTCTATGAAAATTGATTGGGATAATCTTTTATGGCCCTATGCTGAAGCTGTTCGTGAATTGAAAATCAAGTTTCGTTCATTGCGGCAGAGCTTCTTAACTAAGGGTGAACATTCACCGATAGAATTCGTGGTTGGCCGGGTAAAATCGGTTGATTCGATTAAAGAAAAAATGCAGCGGCGGGTTATTAACCAGGACGTGATTGAAACCGACATGCAGGATATTGCGGGCATCAGAATTGTTTGCCAATTCGTCGATGATATTTATAAAGTGGTTGATTTGATCCATGATCGTGAGGACATGGAGGTAGTGGAAGAGCGCGATTACGTGCAAAACGCTAAGCCTTCAGGGTACCGGTCATATCACATGGTAATTTCTTATACGGTTTACCTACCCGAAGGTCCCAAAAAGTTGCTAGCTGAAATTCAGATTCGGACCCTGGCGATGAATTTTTGGGCGACCGTTGAACATACCTTGAACTACAAGTATCAGGGTTCCTATCCTGACGATATTTCAAAGCGGTTAAAGTCGACGGCGGAAACAGCATATAAGCTGGATGAAGAAATGTCTTTAATTAAGGATGAGGTTCAGGAAGCCCAAAAGGTTTTCACTAAGAATAAGGGTAAGGAAAAATAATGAGAATCGCAATTGCCCACAACAATAATGGAGAAACGCTAAAAGTGGTCTCTCACCTCAAAAGCCGCTTGCAAGCAAAAGACGCGGTCGTCTTTGATGACAAGTACCCAGACATTGTGATTACGGTTGGTGGTGACGGTACCCTGATCAATGCCTTTCATCGCTATGAGCGGCAAGTTAATTCAGTTCGCTTTATTGGTATCCACACCGGTCACTTGGGCTTTTACACCGATTGGCAGGGTAATGAAGTGGACAAGATGGTTGATGCCCTGTTTTTACGCCAGCCAGAGACGGCGGCCTATCCACTTCTTGAGGTAGAATTGATTACTGAAGCTGGTGGTAAGCGGCACTTCTTGGCCTTGAATGAATCGGCAGTCAAGCGAGTGACGCATACCTTAGAAGCTAACGTTTATATTGATGATCAATTATTTGAAAACTTCCGCGGTGATGGTTTGTGTGTCTCTACGCCAACGGGGTCAACGGCCTACAATAAGTCAATTGGGGGAGCAGTGATTCATCCCCGCTTAAAGGCCTTGCAGATGGCTGAAATCGCCTCAATCAATAACCGCGTGTTTAGAACCCTGTCCGCGCCGATTGTGATTGCTCCAGACCAACAGATTACGCTGGTACCTAATGCGGACCACTTTGTGATGACGGTAGACGGTAACCGCATTGACGTGCGTAATGCACGGAAAATCAATTATCGTATTTCAGACCAGGCAATTTTATTTGACCGGTTTGGTCATACGCGCTTCTGGTCGAGAGTGCAAAATGCCTTTATTGGAGGCAAAGATGACGCTTTATAAGTTAGTCGTTCAGGATAAAAAGCCCAGAAAATTAGGGGCTTTTTTGGTAAAAAATGGTTTTTCCAAACAGGCAATTAATGATGCTAAGAACCACCAGGGCCTGCTTCTAGTCAACCATAAACGCCGCTACACTAGTTTTCAACTACAGCGGGGGGATGAGGTTATCTTTGTACCAGGAAAAGAGAAGACTAACCCCTGGTTGCGTCCGATCTCGGCCCAAGTGGAAATCATTGCGGAAAATACCAACTACCTAGTGGTTAACAAGCCGGCGGGTCTACTGTCAATCCCTTCCCGTTATGATGACGATGCCTTGGTCAATCGCGTACTTAGCTACTTTGCTCAAAATAAGGTGCCCGATGCCAAACCCCATGTAGTGACGCGCTTAGATCGGAATACTTCGGGACTCGTCTTAATTGGTAAAAATGCGATTGCCCATGCGCGATTTAGCAAGCTGAGTAAAGCAGATTTCGTGAAAAAATACTACGCGATCGTGCATGGTAACTTTGCAGCCGGGAAAACTAACGGGATAGTCGATGCACCGATTGGACGAGTTGGAACGGCAGTGTTGCGCGGGGTTCAAAGCGACGGTAAACAGGCAGTTACAGCTTACCGCGTGCTAGACCAGTTGCCCGGGGTTAGTTTGGTTGAATTGCGGCTTTATACCGGCCGAACGCACCAGATTCGGGTACACCTGCAGTACTTGAACCATCCGCTGTTTGGTGATCCATTGTATGGCATCACGGATGAGTTTAACCGGCAAGCATTGCACTGTTTTTACCTAGCCTTTCCTGATCCATTCACGGGCCAGCCGGTGGAACTGGAGATTCCAGCTGCCAGTGATATGCAGCAGTTATGGCAAAATTTACAAAGAAAAAAGGGCTGTCAATAAGACAGCCCTTGCTCTTAGTCTATTCTGCAAAAAGCACTCGGGTTCCTTCTGGAACAGAGACGTCTTTTTGTAATGGCGTTAGGCAACCATCTTCACTATTACGTAGATAGAGCGTGGCATTATTTGAATTTTGATTGGCGACCACGACATATTTTTCGTCCTGGTCCCAGTTAAAATCACGTGGGAATTGGCCAAAGCTTGCAATCCGTTGCCGCAATTCCAAGGTGTGATCCTGCTTAACTCCAAAAACAGTCAGTGAGTCATGGCCGCGATTTGAGACGTAAATGAAGTCACCCGCGTGGCTGATTTTGATGGCAGCGGCACCATTGTGCCCGGTAAAGTCAGCTGGAATGGTGGAATAAGTTGCAATATTAGTAAAACTCCAGTCTTGCTCGTTAAATTTGACTACGTTAATCTTACTTGCCAGTTCGCCGACAACATAGAAATAGGCCCCATCAGGACTGAAAACAAGGTGCCGACTACCAAATCCAGGTTCATTTTGGTAGCTAGCTCGGTGCTCTAGATGGTTGTTTTGTAGTTGATAAAAATCGACGCGATCATTACCCAAGTCGCAGCTAACGAGGTTGCCAGCAGGTGTTTGGTCAAAGTAATGGGGGTGGGGACCGTCACTTTGTTCAGGACGAGGCCCCAGGGTGTCGGCAGTATGGGTAACCGTGTCAAGCAAGGTCAAGGATCCGCTGCTGGTATAGGCAAAGACCGCTAAAACTGCCGTGTGGTAGTTAGCTGTATAAAGCAGCTTTTGAGTGCGGTTAAGACTAATATATGCTGGTGATGAACCAGCTGTTAGGTAGGAATCTTTTGCTTGGTATTTGCCCTGGCTTAACTCGTATGAGGCAATGCCGCCCTGGTCACCTGCATTCTTAATAGTAAAGAGCAAGTTGCCATCCTGGACAAAATAGGTTGGCCCGCCCAGCTTGATGACCGCTTTAGCTGGTCCCAGTTGCAAGCCTGGTTTATCTTGGGTCGGGATCACGGGCAATTCATAAATGCCTGTACTCGTGTTTTTGGTGTAGCCGCCAATCAATAATTTCATTATTAGCCTCCATGTTTATGTAAAGTTCTATTCTAACAGTATAGCATGATGCAAAACTGACTAAGTTAAAAAAAGAAAAACTACGCTTAAATTAGTTAAGCAGCTGGGGATATGCTAAAATTAGTCCTTAAGGAGCAGCAGATGAAGTGGATAGCAACGATTATTAAAGTTGGACAAAAAGCCTGGGTGAGTGATCAGGAAATGGTTTTGTTATTTGGTAAAGCCGTTCCGCAAGACTTAGTCAACGTTTCAGTGATTCAAGAGTTTACCAATGACTCGCTTTTGAGTTCCTTTGTTTTGCAAAAGGGTGATACAGTTACAGTTGCTGGTCAAACCTACAAGGCCACGTTCGTGGGTGAAATGGTTAGGCGCAATATGAAATATCTGGGCCACCTGACTTTGATTTTTACTGTAAAAATGCCCTCTAAACCGTTAGCGGATGCTGTTTACCTGGATTGTGTGGGCGGTCAACCACGGCCTGCATTTAACCTTGGCGATGTTATTAGCTATGAACATATTTAATTTAGGATGATTTAATGGATTACGAAAAAAAAACCAAAAAGCCGTCTGTTTTCCAAAAATGGTTTTTGAATAACCGCTTTAGTATTGCGTTATTGAATATCTTTTTGTTCTTGCTCGTAATTTGGTTATTCAATCAAGTTTCTTTTGTCTTGAATCCCGCTTGGCTCTTTGTCAGTGCCATTTTACCGCCCCTGCTGCTCGCGCTTATTCAATTTTATATTATGAATCCCTTGGTTGATTGGCTTGAGCGCAAGTTCAAGGTGCCACGGGTAGTAACTATTGTTGGGCTGTTTTTGCTGGTAGCGGTCTTACTGGTGTGGATTATTAATACCTTGCTGCCAATTGTCCAGGGCCAGATTAACGCCCTGATTGAACACTGGCCATATATCTGGAAGGACGCCACGGTTGCTATCCAAAAAACATTGAGTGACCCGCACTTGCATAGTGTCAAGAATAATATCAACGATGCAATTAGCCGGGCCCAGAGTATGCTGTTCAAGTCGGGGCAGGACACAATCAATGCCACGCTGAATAATATTTCCTCAGCGATCAGTATTGTGACCATTATCTTTATGACGCTATTGACCGCTCCGTTTATCCTGTTTTTCATGCTGAAAGATGCGCACCAGCTGCGCCCGTATTTGACTCAATTTGCTCCTCAGCGGTGGCAAAATGGTTTCAGCGAATTGCTATATGATATTAATACTGCCTTAGCTTCATATATTCGCGGGCAGATTACCGTGGCCTTCTGGGTGGGGGTGATGTTTTCAATCGGTTATAGTGTCGTTGGGTTACAGTATGGTATCGCCTTGGCGGTTGTAAGTGGCTTTTTGAACTTAATTCCGTATTTTGGGACCTTCATTGCCTTTATTCCCGCAATTGCGATTGCAATTATGACCTCGGTACCGATGGTTATTAAGGTAATAGTTGTGTTTGCCCTCGAACAGACGATTGAATCGCGCCTTATTAGCCCGCTAGTAATGGGTAACAAGATGGAAATGCACCCCGTTACCACTATTTTAGTGTTGATTGGTGCCAGTGCAGTTGGAGGCCTCTGGGGTGTCATTTTTGGGATTCCGACCTATGCGATCCTTAAAATCATTACGCTGCGGGTATACAATTATTATCGTAAAGTTTCACAGGTGTTTGATGAGGATGAAAGTACTGCTTTGCCTTCAAAGAACACGGGTAAAAGTCAAGAAGTGACGAAGAATTAATGAAAGTGTGGTCACTGGACCGCACTTTTTAAATTAAGGAGTAAAAAATTGACAAATCACGTTGTCTTATATGAACCACTAATGCCGGCCAACACTGGTAATATTGCCCGGACGTGCGCGGGTACGAATACGGTACTCGACTTAATAGAGCCGCTGGGCTTTCAAATTGATAATAAGAAAATGAAACGAGCAGGATTAGATTATTGGGACCGAGTTGAGGTCCGTCGGCATGATGACCTGGCCGATTTTTTAGGAAAGCTAGGACCACAGGATGAGCTTTATTTAATTTCGAAATTTTCATCCCGAAATTATGCCGAAGTCGATTATTCTGCTACTGAAAAGAATTACTACTTCGTTTTTGGTAAGGAAACAACTGGTTTACCTGAAACGTTTATGCGAGAATATGAAGAGCGCAATTTACGAATTCCGATGTCGGACAATATTCGTTGTTACAACTTAGCTAATTCGGTTGCCATTGTCTTACTGGAAGCCCTGCGGCAACAGCATTTTGCTGGGTTGGAGACCACGCACCACTATGAAAATGACAAATTAAAAGATAACTATCAGCGGTCAAGCCGGTATGAGCGCAATTTAGGAGGAGAATAAGATGGACTTTAATAAAGAGACCCCTGTCCTAGTTAAGAACTTTCACTATGATATTAACGAGGAGCCTGAAACTAAGGATCAAGTTAACTTTGGACTGAAACAAGTGGAGCGACAAAACCAGGACGGGACGACTGATGCTGGTGATAATGGTAACTATTTTGAAGTGGCGGTAGTTTTTGATGTTGCGCCGGAACCGGGACATTTTTCTGTTAGCGGAATGATTAGCCAAATTGTCCAAATTAAAGAATACTTTGGTGACGGCAGTGATTTGGCTAAGACCGACTATAAACTGCTTAGCCGACCGCTGATTGAATATATTGAAACCCTCACCTATGAAGTTACTCAAATTACTTTGGATGAGCCGGTTAATTTAAACTTTCAAGCAAACTTTTAATTTTTAATTAGGGGAAGATATGCCTAAGAAAAAAATAAAAACGACTAAAGCAAGGAAAAAACGGCAGAACTCGGGCCTGACATGGTCCATTATCGGACTTGTACAACTGGTGGTTGCCAGTTTGTCCTTGGTTAAATCCGGTAGCCTAGGTAAGCAGATTGCTAATGTCTTTCGCCTCTTTTTTGGCGATGCTTATTTGCTAGGGGCGGGTTTGTGCGCTCTTTTTGGCCTGGTTTTATTAATTTATAATAAGCCACTACATTTTAAGTTTAAGCGTGGAAGTGGCTTGTTCTTAGCTATTTTAGGCGTATTACTAATCCAAAGCAGCCTATACTTTGAGCATGAATTGGTCAATAACAACTTTATGAATGCCTTTTGGCATGAAATGACAGCTGAATTTGGTCGTGCCGCCATTACTGAATCCGTGGGCGGCGGCCTGATCGGTGCAATCGGCTACCAGCTCTGTTACTCGTTATTTGGCCATATTGGATTGCGGGTAATCGCAGTGTTGTTGATTCCAATTGGTGGCTTGATGTTTTTTGACGTAAAATTCGCAAATCTTATGCATCAAGTCCAAGCTTTTGGTCAACTTTTTGTCAAAAAGAACCAAGAGGCGGGGACTAAGCTTAAGGACAAGTACAGTACAGTTCGTGAACAAAAGACCCAGCAGCGGGAGGCAAATGTGCGTGACGTGGCGGATTCACCTGCCACTGAAACGCCGGTCTTTCCTAACGTTGACGATTTTGCCACAAAAGAACAGCAGACCCAGCCAGCTGAAGAAAACGATTTTGACCAAGCTTGGAGTGCAGAAAATGAGCCTGCAGCTTTCAGCGATGAACCACAAATTCAGTTTGCCAGTCAGCCCGCTCCAACTGACGAAGACCGTTCACCCCAGGCAAATGACTTTCTGCCTAAGTCCCACTCATTTGCCGATGAGGATAAGGCACTTCAGCAGGAATTGGCTGGAATCGATCATGGCGAGTTAAAGCAAACTACAGCAGTAAATCCGCAGTATCAGAAGCCACCATTATCCTTGCTTGACCCTGCACAAAATACTGACCAGAGCATGGACAAAGCTTTGGTTAGAAAAAACACCCAAACGCTGCAGACCACTTTTAAGAGCTTTGGGGTTAATGTCATCATTAAAAAAGCAATTCTCGGTCCGACTATTACCCGCTACGAAATTCAACCGGCAGTTGGGGTCAAGGTTAGTCGGATTGTGAACCTAGCCGATGACCTAGCTCTAGCTCTAGCAGCTAAGGATATTAGGATTGAGGCCCCGATTCCAGGCAAACCTTTCATTGGAATAGAAGTTCCTAATCAGACGACCTCCGTAGTGGCCTTTAAAGATGTGATGCAGAATCAGGATCTTGAGGCCCAGGAGGATCCAATGGAAGTACCTTTGGGCAAAGATGTTAGCGGCCAAATCGTTTCAGTTAACCTGGCTAAAATGCCCCACCTGCTGATAGCGGGTTCAACTGGGTCCGGTAAGTCTGTGGCCATTAACACGATTTTAACCAGTATTCTAATGAAATCAACTCCTGACCAGATAAAGATGATTTTGATTGACCCTAAGATGGTTGAGCTGTCAGTTTATAAGGGCGTCCCCCACTTACTGATTCCAGTTGTAACAGATGCCAAATTGGCGGCTAACGCTTTGAGCAAGGCCGTCAAGGAAATGGAACGACGTTACAAATTGTTTGCCGCAAGCGGTGCCCGCAATATGGCAGAATTCAATGAAAAAGTTCGGTTTAATAACCAGGACAAGTCTAAACCGGCGATGTCTGTGCTACCCTACATAGTGGTTGTAGTCGATGAACTGAGTGATCTAATGATGGTTGGGGGTCGCGATGTTGAAGGCGCAATTGTCCGCTTAGGACAAATGGCCCGGGCCGCTGGTATTCATATGATTTTGGCGACCCAGCGCCCAAGTGTTGATGTGATTACGGGGTTAATCAAGGCTAACGTGCCGTCAAGAATATCTTTTGCTGTTTCCAGCGGGGTTGATTCACGGACGATTTTAGATCAAACGGGAGCCGAAAAACTGATCGGCCGGGGCGACATGCTGTATATGCCAGTTGGAGCCGCCAAGCCTGAACGAATTCAGGGGGCTTATATTGCTTCCCATGAAGTAGAAAAAGTTATTACCTGGGTTAAAGACCAGCAAAAGCCTGAATATGACCAAGAAATGATTCCGCAAAAGGGTGAGGCAGCAGCTGAAAGTGCAACTGAAGAACCTCAGGATGAGTTTTATGATCAGGCAGTTGATTTGGTCAGAAGACAGCAGGGCGCCAGCGTTTCGATGTTGCAGCGCCGGTTTCGAATTGGTTATAATCGAGCGGCACGAATTGTTGATGAAATGGAAGAAAGAGGAGTAGTGGGCCCACCAGAAGGGTCAAAGCCCCGACAAGTATTCCTTCCTCCTGTAAAAGACGAAAAAAATAACTAAATTTTTTTAAAAAAGTTTATCATGTGATAGTTTTGCGCTATTTTACGAGAAATTAATGGTAAAATTATAACGAATCAAAATATTGGGATTTGGTGTAGAAATAAGGCCACAATTGTTATATAATTATTTTGCTGTTTATAAGCGATTAATTAATAAATAGCCTAAAAGGATAAAATAAAAATGCAGCGAGCAATCATATTTGGTGCTAGCGGTGGGATAGGTCGTGCAATCAGTGAAGTTTTAGCAGGGGCTGGTTGGTCTCTTTATATTCATTGTAGTACTAACTGGTCTGCGGCCAGTGACCTGAGTGCAGGGCTAAGCCATCGATTTCCGCAACAGGATTTTATTCCGGTTAAGTTTAGTTTTTTGGCTGAAGATAGTGCTGTAGTGGCATTTGTTAATCATCTTTTGCCAGTTAACGCGCTTGTTTTTGCCCAAGGAATAACCGATTATCAGCTGGTCAATGGCCAGGAACTGACCAAGGTTGACCAGCTGATGCAAGTTAATCTAATAACGCCGATTAAGCTGACTAACTTGCTTGAGCCGGTACTAACCAAAAATGAATTTAGTCGGATTGTTTACTTAGGGTCGGTTTATGGTGGTGATGGTAGTGCCATGGAGGCGGTGTATAGCTCCTCTAAAGCGGGGCTTGAACGGTTCGCACAGAGTTATGCGCGTGAAGTGGCTTCAGCCAATCTCACCGTAAATGTGCTCGCGCCTGGTGCAGTTGACACCGCGATGAATGCCCAGTTTGATTCTGAAGCCATAGCAGCACTAAAGGCTGAGTTACCGATTGGCCGTTTAGCCACAACCAGCGACATCGCTTTTTGGGTTAAGACACTGCTTGACCGTCAATCTGGTTATTTAACTGGCCAGACAATCTATGTGAGCGGTGGTTGGCTTAAATGATAGTAAAAAATTATGGCAATATGTGATATGCTCAAAGTATAAATAAAGAATAAAAGAGGGTAATTATGGCAGATATCGGAGAAAAATTACAGCACGCCAGAGAAGCAAAAGGATTTTCAATTGAGGATGTTGAAAAAGCGACTAAGATTCAAAGTAGATATCTGATAGCGATTGAGCAGAATGATTTTGCTAAACTTCCTGGCGACTTTTATGTCCGGGCTTTTATTAGGCAATATGCGCAAATTGTTGGCCTTGATGGTAAGCAATTATTGAGTGAATATCATAAAGAGATTCCTAAGGCTGAACCAGAAGAATATGTTGAGGAATCACTCGATAATAAGAGTGAAGAAGTCCGAAAGACGACCAGTAAGAAGAAAAAGCTGTGGCAGGACTATTTGCCCCGAATTATTATTGGCCTCGGTGTAGTTGTGGTTCTGCTGGTTTGCTACGTTGTTTACGCGCACTTCTCAGCTAACAACAACCAAGACAATTCGGCTAACGATGTGGCTGTTTCTTCGGAAAGTTCACAAAAACGCAAAAAGTCTCGGCCTAAAGTGGTTAATCCGGTCAAAATACGACAGTTGGCTGATAATCAGTACCAGGTTACTGGTCTAAAGAAAAACGGCAACCGTGACTTAGTCGTTCGTGCTGGTGATCAAGCTACGACTGTGACTATTACCATGAATGGGGTTAGCCAAGGGGCTCAGCCGCTAGCTGCAGGGCAAAAGCACACCTTGAAGCTGCCGGCCAATGTCCAGTCGGTAGTGGTGACGTTAAGCAATGCATCTGGTACCGCCATTTCAATTGGTAAGAAGAAGGTTCCCTACAATGGGCAAAACACCGGCCTTTCTTTAACTTTCTTGATTGGTAAACGTAACTCTAACCAGAATCAAGCTAACTCAACTAATTCGAACCAGCATCAGCAATCTGACTCAACTGTTAATAACTCAAATTCAAACCAAACTAATACTAACCAAGGCCAGCAGAGCCAACAAAACCAGGGACAACATCAGTCAACTGGCAATAATACTACAAATAATAACCAACATAGTGGCCAGTCTACCCAGAATAACCAGCAGACTGGACATGGGAACAATCAGACCAATGGTAGCGATCAGAACAAGCAAAGTGGGAGTGATTCAGCTAACAATGATGGTGATAAGAAATAGTGAAATAAGGAGATAGAGCATGAATTTACCTAATAAATTAACGGTATTTAGAATTTTGTTAATACCAGTCTTTATGGTGATTGTCATCTTTGGTGGTAATGCCAGCATCAAGGTTGGTAATACTACAGTATATTGGAATTTACTAGTGGCCGCGGTTGTATTCGCGGTTGCTGCAGCTACGGATTGGTTCGATGGACACATTGCCCGGGCGCAAAATTTAGTGACTAATTTTGGTAAATTTGCTGATCCGCTGGCAGACAAAATGCTAACGATGACAGCCTTTATCATGCTTATTTCTTTGAACTTGGCGCCAGCTTGGGTGGTGGCAATTATTGTCTGTCGAGAATTGGCGGTTACCGGACTGCGGCTTATTCTCGCTGAGAACAAGGGACAAGTGATGGCGGCGGAAATGCCTGGTAAAATCAAAACTACCTGTCAGATGCTTTCAATCATCTTTTTATTAATTGGTAACTTTTTCAATCTTGGTACCATTTTACTCTATCTAGCCTTGATCTTTACCATCTATTCGGGCTGGGATTACTTCCATAGTTCATGGTCTGTCTTTAAAGATTCAATGTAATTTACCTACATAATAACCAAAAACACTAATTTTATTAGTGTTTTTTGTTTGCACTTAATTAGGCAGTAAAGGTTGTCTGAACCCGCCTTAATTGATTAACAATTATAAACTTGCTAGAATTAACTTAAATAGTTCTTGAAAAAAGGAGGATTTTATGGTAAAGACGACGCCGATGGTTGAGTTTAAAAAGGTGACTTAGTTATATCCGAAGGTCAAAAAACCAGCTGTAGCAAATATTAGTTTTGCAATAAATAAAGGTGAATTTTGCTGTTTGATTGGGACTTCAGGTTCAGGCAAAACAACTTTAATGCGCATGATTAACCGCATGAATAGTGTAACTAAAGGGCAAGTATTAGTAGCTGGCAAGGACGTGCGGACCTTGAACCCGGTTAATTTACGGCGCCACATTGGCTATGTGATCCAAAACAATGGGTTGATGCCGCATATGACGATTAGGGAAAATATTGTTCTAGTTCCAAAATTACTCAGGTGGCCTAAAGACAAACTGGCGAGTGCGGCGCAAAGACTAATCAAACTGGCTGAGCTCCCCGCATCATACCTTGATCGTTATCCAATGGAGTTGTCTGGGGGGGCAGCAGCAACGAATTGGTGTTGTTCGTGCGCTAGCTGCCAACCAAAACCTAATTTTGATGGATGAACCCTTTGGTGCCCTGGACCCAATTACGCGTGAAAGTTTACAAAAACTGGTTCAAAACCTGCAAATGCAACTGGGTAAGACAATTGTGTTTGTCACACATGACATGGATGAAGCCTTAAAACTAGCAACTAAGATTGTGGTTTTGCATGATGGAAAGTTAATTCAAGTGGGTACACCTGATGAGATTTTACATCACCCGGCAAATGATTTTGTTAAAAGTCTAATCGGAGAAGAGCGGCTTGCGGAAGCAAAATATGAAACGGTTAAGGTCAAAAATGTGATGTCAACCGGGCCAGTTAAGATCAATCTGGGAGCCACACTGATCGACGCCTTGACCATGATGAAAAAACGTCACGTTGACACTTTATTAGTCGTTGACGATGGTAATCACCTTAAGGGCTATATTTCTATTGATGACTTACCGCGTAGAGATTTGAAAGTAAGTAGTGTGAGTGATATTTTACTAACCGATATTGCTAGTGTAGGTCCAGAAGAATATTTGCGTGATAACTTACGGCGGTTATTGAGTCGTAATGGGCAGTATATTCCGGTAGTCGACGCGGATCGGAAGCTAGTTGGAATAGTTACTAGGTCAAGTTTGGTCAACGTCGTTTATGAAAAAATATGGGGTGATAAAAGTCCCCTAGACGAGCAGTTATCAAAAGAGGCGAAATAAAATGACAACGTTTTTGGCTCAACATGGTTCAGAGCTAATTGTTAAAACGTGGCAGCAAATATCCATTTCATTTATTGCATTGGCCTTGGGTATCATTGTGGCAGTGCCACTTAGCCTTATTCTAATGAAGTTTCACCGCACCGCCAAAGTAGTAATTGCGCTTGCTAGTATGTTGCAGACGATACCTGCCTTGGCTCTTCTAGCAATGATGATTCCTTTTTTTGGTGTGGGTCGGGTGCCGGCAATTATTGCGCTTTTCTTATACAGTCTGATGCCGATTTTGCGTAATACCTATGTTGGCTTGACTAGTGTAAATCCGGATACAATTGATTCAGCGCGCGGACTTGGAGTGACAGAGGTGCAGCTGATGCTTAAAGTTGATATTCCCCTGGCAATGCCGGTAATCATGGCAGGTATTCGATTATCAGCAATCTATATCATTGCTTGGGCCACCCTCGCTTCTTATATCGGTGCGGGTGGATTGGGCGATTTCATCTTCAATGGGCTTAGTCTGTATCAACCTGATTTAATTTTTGCTGGCACAATTCCGGTAATTATCTTAGCTTTGCTGACAGACTATTTGCTAGGGAAGCTGGAACACAAAATCACGCCCCAGGGAATATAAAGGAGGATCATCATGAAAAACAGCTTTAAAAAAATCCTGCTGCTGGTGCTGACTTTTTTGCTAGTAATTGGGACGAGTGCTTGCGGATTACCAGGTCTGGCTGATACCCAAGGAAGTAAAGCAAATATTCGCATTACGGCTTTAACCACTACTGAATCGCAAATTGTGGCTAATATCGTGGCCCAACTCATTGAGCACGAAACGCCCTATCAAACGACGATCATTAACAATTTGGGTTCCGCCCCGATGCAACATCAGGCCTTAATTCGGCATGATGCAGATATTCAGGCTGCTGCCTATGATGGCGGAGAATTAACGGCCAACTTGCTCTTGCCGCCAATTAAGAATGCGAAGCAGGCCAATCTGACAGTTCGCCGACAAGTAAAAAAAAGGTGGGATCAAACTTATCTGCCTAGTTACGGTTTTGCAAACAATTATGCTTTTATGGTTAGGAAAAGTGACCAAGATAAGTACCATTTGCAGCAAATTTCCGACCTTAAAAGGGTAGCGAATAAGTTTTCTTTTGGCGTGGCTTCTGAATGGGTTAATGCTCCCGGAGTAGGTTATCCAGCCTTTCAGACAGCTTATGGGATGACCTTTGCCAAGGCCCATCCGATGAATATTGGCCTGGTCTATGCGGCTTTAAAAAGTGGGAAAATGGATGTGATCTTGGGTTATTCAACTGATGCCGCATTGATAGCTACAAACTTCACTTGCTTAAAGACGACCAACACTTTTTTCCGGCCTACAACTGCGGGATGCTAATCAACAACTACGTATTACGTGAACACCCTGAGCTTAAGCCGATTCTTGAACGATTAGTGGGTAATATTAGCGTTCACGATATCCGGCGGATGAATTTCCAGGTTGACGACAAGCTGCTTGAGCCCGCTAATGTTGCTCAGCAATTTTTGGTCAAGCATAACTACTTTAGGGGGAAAAACTAATGGCAACTTTATCACTATGGCAGCAGTTTGTTTATTATTACCAGCACAATGGTGCTTATGTGTTGGCGCAAATTAACCGGACCTTTTTGATTTCAGTTTATGGTGTGCTATTTGCAGCAGTAATTGGTATTCCAGTTGGGATTTTCATTTCACGTAATGCCCGTTTGGGGGACTTGGTAGTAGAAATTGCTAATTTTATTCAGACCATTCCGTCGCTGGCCCTATTGTCAATTGTAATGGTTGGAATGGGCTTGGGCGTGATGACGGTTATCTTTACCGTGACCCTCTACTCCTTACTGCCAATTATTAAGAACACCTATACAGGTATGAAAAATGTCGACCACAACGTCATCGATTCGGGTAAGGGCATGGGTATGACCAGACTACAGTTATTGTATCTGGTGCGTTTGCCACTGTCGTTATCGGTAATCATTGCCGGCTTGAAAAATGCGTTGGTCATCGCAATCGGAATTACGTCAATCGGTTCATTTGTGGGCGCTGGGGGCCTCGGTGACATTATTATTCGCGGAACTAATGCAACCAATGGCAGTGCCATTATTTTAGCTGGGGCTCTGCCAACTGCCTTAATGGCAATCCTGGCCGATACGGTCTTGAATTTTGCTCAAAAGTTGCTACAACCCAAAGGTCTTAGCAAGTGAATTTTTAAAGAAATTATGTTTTTTTGGCGTAATTACTAGTGCAGGTTAAAAGTTTAAACATTTGTTCGGTTTTCCTTGCAAATTGCTCGTTAATCAAAGTATAATTAGTAAGTATTGAAATGATCATTATTTAGGAGGAAAAATTCTTGGCCAAAGATGAAAAGAAGGCTGCGCTAGACGCGGCACTAAAGAAAATTGAGAAGAATTTTGGCAAGGGTGCCGTTATGCGGATGGGCGATAAGGCAAACACCAAAATTTCAACCATTCCTTCTGGTTCACTTGCACTTGATGCTGCACTTGGCGTAGGCGGTTACCCCCGGGGAAGAATTGTTGAAATCTATGGGCCAGAATCTTCTGGTAAAACTACGGTTGCTTTGCATGCAGTGGCTGAGGTGCAGAAACGTGGTGGAACTGCAGCTTATATTGATGCAGAAAACGCGATGGATCCTGCTTATGCCGAAGCATTAGGAGTAGATGTCGACTCACTTATCTTGTCGCAACCGAATACCGGGGAAGAGGGTTTACAAATTGCTGACACCCTGATTACTAGTGGCGCAATTGATATTTTAATCGTCGATTCCGTTGCTGCCTTGGTACCGCAAGCCGAAATTGACGGTGAGATGGGCGATAGCCATGTTGGATTGCAGGCCCGACTGATGAGTCAGGCCCTGCGTAAACTTTCTGGCAATATTAACAAGACCAAAACCATTGCAATTTTTATTAACCAGATTCGGGAAAAAGTTGGCATTATGTTTGGCAACCCAGAAACCACTCCCGGTGGTCGGGCACTTAAGTTCTATGCAACTGTTCGGTTAGAAATTAGAAGAGCCGAAAAGATTAAACAGACCGGTGGTGAAATTACTGGTAACCGGGTTAAGATTAAAGTTGTGAAGAACAAGGTTGCGCCACCCTTTAAAGTTGCTGAAGTTGACATGATGTACGGGCAAGGGATTTCCCAAAGCGGTGAGCTACTCGATATGGCTGCAGATAAGGATATCATTGATAAGGCTGGTTCATGGTATTCTTACCATGATGAGCGCATCGGGCAGGGCCGTGAGAATGCGAAAAAATATCTGGAGGACCATTCTGATATCTATGATGATGTACAACAGCAGGTTCGTCATGCCTACGGCATCGATGAAGATGCTATTGCAGAACGGGAAGACCCAGAAAAGGTCAAGGCCAAAAAGGCTCAAACTGCTAGCGCTACCGACAAGGAGGCTTCTGCAAGTGAAGAAGCCAGTAACAAAAGTAAGTAATTTTGAAGAAATAAACCTTGACCTGTAAACGGGGTCAGGGTTTTTTGGTCAATTCACATGCAGTTGTTTGACATCAGCGGCCCGGTTCTTTATCATTAAGACTGTGTGAATAATCTAAAAGAAATAAAAAAAGGCGATAGTAATCATGACAAAAATATTTTTGATTCCCGTCGCGATTGCTTTTATTTCAATTTTATTGGGTGCCGGTATTGGGTTCTATTTCCGAAAGCAGATTTGGGAAAAGAAAGCGCAGCATGCGCAAAACGATGCTGACCATATTTTAATCGAAGCAAAAGCACAAGTAGCTGCCGCTAAAGCAGAAGTCAATGCCCAGAAGCAGGAAGCTGATGCTTTAAAGCAGAGTGCACAAAACACTAAGAAAGAAAAAATTCTTGAAGCTCAGGAAAAGATTCAAGACTATCGACAAAAAGTTGAAGATGAGTTGCATGTCAAACGCGATGAGATTGCGCGTGACAATAACCGCCTGAAGCAAAGAGAAGATACACTTGATCATAAGAGTTCTTTACTAGTAGAGAGGGAAAATAACCTTTCTGCCAAAGAGGAGCAACTAAAGCAGGAACAGTCCGAACTAAGTAAAAAAATTCAAACTGCCAATGCTTTAGTTGAGCAAAGGAAAGAGAGACTCTATGAGGTTGCCCAGTTAGATGAGGAGCAAGCGAAAAAGCTGGTTCTGAGTCAACTAGCTGAGGAATTAAGCAAAGAGCGCGCAGAAATGATTCGTGATAGCAACGAAGAAGTTCAAGCTAAGGCTGATCATTATGCTCGTAAGGTGATTATTGATGCGATTCAAAGCAGTTCTGCAGATACAGTAGCCGAAACTACAGTTTCGGTGGTTGATTTGCCTAACGAGGAAATGAAGGGTCGGATTATTGGCCGAGAAGGTCGCAATATCCGTTCTTTTGAAGCCCTCACTGGAATTGATTTAATCATTGATGATACACCAAAAGTTGTCACTCTTAGTGGCTTTGATGCAATTAGGCGTGAAATCGCTAAAAGGGCAATGGAGCGTCTGATTAAAGATGGTCGAATTCACCCAGCTCGAATTGAAGAGACGGTGGACAAGGCTCGTAAAGAAGTAAATGATGACATTTATGAGGCCGGTGAAAGCGCATTGATGGAGTTAGGGATTCATAAAATGAATCCAGAACTTGTGAAAGTGCTGGGTAGACTTAAGTACCGCACGTCTTATGGACAGAATGTCTTGGGACATTCGATTGAGGTTGCTAAGTTAGCCGGAACAATGGCGGCAGAACTCGGTTTAAATGAAAAATTAGCGGTTCGCGCGGGATTATTACACGATATTGGAAAAGCCATCGATCATGATATTGAAGGTTCACACGTTGAAATTGGTGTGGAATTAACTAGAAAATATCATGAACCCGATGTAGTAGTTAATGCAATTGCGGCCCACCACGGTGATGTGCCGAAGTTATCGTTTATTGCCGAACTAGTAGTTGCGGCAGACACGATTTCTTCTGCTCGACCCGGTGCTAGAAGTGAGAGTTTGGAAAACTATATTAGACGGTTGACCGAACTTGAACAAATTGCGAAAAAATATGACGGAGTCAATCAAGCATATGCCATTCAGGCGGGACGAGAGATCCGGGTAATGGTAGAACCTGAAAAGATTTCAGATGATCGGATAACCGTTTTGGCACGAGATATTCGTAACCAGGTTGAAAAAGAACTTGATTACCCCGGTAATATTAAGATTACCGTGATTCGTGAGAAACGGGTTGTAACAGTTGCAAAATAAGAAAAAGATTGAATTGAAAAATTCAATCTTTTTTTATTTACCAATTTTGGTAAAGAGCTTAAAAATGTGGCGCGTTTAGACCTAAAATTAAGGGGAAAATAGGGCTGTGACAGTGGGATGCAAACTCAAAAAAGGCAGGGATCAAATTTAACTTTTAGCAGGTATTTGTCCAGTAATTTGTGCATTCTAAGTCAAGCTTGTATAATTAAAGCAACTTAATTATGAAAGTAGCCGACTATGTTTAAAATTATTGTTGAATTATTCTTTTTAGTGATTATTCAAGCTGCAATCACGCCCTTTATCAGACGGCTGGCCTTTGTGTTAGGGGCAGTTGATATTCCTAATAAACGACGGGTTAACAAGCAACCAATGCCCACATTGGGTGGTCTAGGGATTTTTGTGACCTTTAATATTGGGGTCTTTATCCTGCTACGAGAGCAATTTCCTACGCATGAGGCCTTTAGCATCCTTTTGGGTTCTAGTGTCATCGTTTTGACGGGGATCATTGATGATATTATGGAACTTAAACCCAGACAGAAGATGTTTGGCATTTTTATTGGCGCACTGGTTATTTACTTTTTAGCAGGGATCAAGATGAATGTGCTCAACCTGCCCTTTGTAAATAAGCAGATTAATTTAGGTTGGTGGAGTTTGCCGATTACAATTTTTTGGATCCTGGCCTTGACGAATGCAGTGGACTTGATTGATGGTTTGGATGGGTTGGCTGACGGAGTCTCAATGATTTCGCTGATCACGATGGGGGTCGTGGGTTACTTTTTCTTGCACACCGGCCAGTTATATATTCCGATTGGCTGTTTTATGTTAGCGGCCTGCCTGCTCGGCTTTTTGCCCTATAATTTTTATCCAGCTAAAATGTTCTTGGGCGATACGGGGGCGCTTTATATCGGTTTTATGATTGCCATTTTTTCACTCAAGGGTTTGAAAAACGTCACTTTCATCTCTTTGCTGGTACCGATTACAATTCTGGGTGTGCCAATCACTGATACAATTTATGCGATGATTCGGCGCAAGCTTAACAACCGACCAGTTTCGCAAGCTGACAAGCACCACTTGCACCATCAACTGATGAAGATGGGCCTCACGCACCGCCAGACCGTCTTAACGATTTATGCGCTGTCATTGATTTTTTCCTTTATCTCGCTATTGTTCTTGTTGTCACCAGCTTGGGGGATGTGGCTATTAATCGCTGGGTTAATTTTGGCCTTAGAAATTTTTGTGGAGTCAATCGGCTTACTTGGAGAAAAGTACAAGCCGCTCTTGGCATTGACCCAAAAATTTATTAATTCACGCAGTAAAAAAGACCCGACGGTTGAGGTTTGGCATTTAGGTCAGGAGAAACCGGAACAATTGAAAAAGCATCAAAAAGACTAGGATCAGCTAGTCTTTTTTAGTGGCTGTGGTAATTATGGTCGATGATGGGAAGTTCATTGTAGCGCTTAATGCCGACTTTAAACTGCACTTTACCCGCTAGTAAGTTAGTAAGCTGGTCTGCTAGTTGTTTTTGTTTTTGACTATCAGTATAAACATGCAGGACGACATCTGTGCCATAGTCAATGTGGTCGACCAAAAACTGTTCCGTCGCCAAAAAATGCTGTACTTCGTCGAAGTGGTTATACGGTACGTGGAAGATGAGCTCTTGCTGGAGCACCCGCTTGACTACGCCGATGGCTTCTACGCCTTTGGTAACACTGTTAGCATAAGCGCGAATTAGTCCGCCAGCACCCAGCTTAACCCCACCGAAGTAGCGGGTAACGACCACTGTAACATTTTTTAAATTCATCAGTTGCAGTGCCTTTAATTCGGGTACACCGGCAGTTCCAGCTGGTTCACCGTTGTCGCTTGCTTTCACGTGTTCGTCGTTTAAGCCTATCGTGTAAGCAAAAGTATTGTGGCTGGCATCGCGGTATTTTTGCTTTATTAAGCCAATTGCAGTTTCCGCTTCAGCAATGCTTGTGGTTCGAATTAGCGTGGCAATGAAACGACTCTTTTTAATGGTAAGTTCGTGACTACCGTTTACCTTAATGGTTAGGTAATTATTCTCTTGGGTCAAAAAATCAACCTCCTTTTTTGCGTATTTGGTAACTGGAGGATAAGTCAATGGAAAATCTAACCAACCTCGCAGGCCGTCAATGGATTAGCAGTCAAGAGGATTTTATCACAAGTGCGGGCTTGACCAAAGTTAGTGCAATTGTCAACAAGCATTGTCAGCGGTGCGGTGCCCGTGTAAGTGCGACCTTGCCTAACGGTAAGTTTTATTGTCGCGCCTGCATTGGGATAGGGCGTGTAGTCGAAGGAGATTTGCTGGTGCGTAATGGGGTAAGTAGAACTTTTCCGCACTGGCAAAACGGTGGCTTGACCTGGCGAGGACAATTAACAAATCAGCAAGCGGAAATTTCTCATAAATTGGTGACGAACTTCCAAAAGGGCCAAAATACATTGGTTCACGCGGTAACTGGTGCCGGTAAGACTGAAATGATGTTTTACCAGGTGGCTAAATGTCTAGCTAAGGGTGGCCGCTGCTGCATTGCCAGCCCGCGAATTGATGTGGTTAACGAACTGTTTCCCCGCTTTAAAGCTGCCTTTACCGACTTAACAATTGGAAAATACCACGGACGCGACTTTAATGAACCTGGGTTAGAACAACTGACAATATGTACAACGCACCAGTTGTTGAAGTTTTTTCGGGCCTTTGATCTACTAATAATCGATGAAGTTGATGCCTTCCCATATGTGGCCGATCCGCAGTTGCACTTTGGTGCCCGGCATGCGGTCAAAAAACCTGGCGTGTGTACTTATCTGACGGCGACTCCAACAAGGGCCTTGCTTGAGCAAGTTAAGACGGGTGAGCTTAAGCTGGTGCGACTTCAGCGCCGTTTTCATGGTGGACTTTTACCAGTTCCGCGAGAACGGTTGTTTTTGCGTCCCTATTTAGCAAAAGGTAAAATCCACCCGCAACTGCTAAAAGAAATTCGACTTGCCGTTAAACAGGGCCACCCGTTGCTACTCTTTGTCCCGCGGATCGAGCAGATTCCGCGCTATTTAGCCGCGCTTAAGCAGGTGAGCGCGCTCAGCGGGCTTGGCATTGCCGGTGTGCATGCCAGTGATCCGCACCGGCTAGAGAAGGTTGACCAATTTCGCCGGGGTGAGTTGCAGTTACTGGTGACTACGACGATACTGGAACGGGGCGTCACCTTTAAACATGTGTGGGTAATTGTCGTCCAGGCCGATGATCAAATTTATCCGGCTGCGAGTCTGGTTCAAATTGCTGGGCGGGTCGGTCGTGCAAAAGATGATTCCGCAGGGCTGGTTTTATTTTGCTACCACAAGTACACAGGCAATATTCGTCAGGCAATGCAGCAGATTAGGAGAATGAATCAGTGAAAAAATGCTTACTCTGTGGCCAGCTTTTTGTACCGCGAACTGCCCTGCTGCACCTGCTATCATGGCATTTACACCGCCAAGCAGCTATTTGTAGTCCCTGTTTGGCTAAGTTTGAACGGTTGGCAGAGCCAAAGTGCCGAATTTGCGCTGGCCAATTAGTGGCAGGCCAAGGGTGTGATGATTGCCAACGGTGGCAACAAATTTATGGCAAAAAGATTTTGTTTAACCATGCTGTTTACCGCTATAATGAGGCCTGCCACGACTTGATGGTAAATTTTAAACGCTACGGTGACTACCTGCTGTATCAGGTTTTACAGGAATTATGCTACCGCGAATTAAGTAAAATCAAGGCTGACTTTTATGTACCAGTGCCAACTTCACCTGAACATCTTGCCCAAAGACAATTTGACACAATTAGTGCAATCTATGGCGATTTAGTTCCCCTCAGTAATATTTTGTTAAAGGGGCCGGGCTACGGTGCACAAGGCGAAAAAACGCGTGCGGACCGCTTAAGCAGCCAGCAAAGTTTTACCGTTGCCAAAAAAACAGCTTCCAATTTAAACAAGCATAAAGTCTTGCTGTTGGATGATATCTATACTACTGGTAGGACACTGTATCATGCTCGGGATGCGCTTTTAAGCGTTTTTCCTCAGGCTCAGATTACTAGTTTCACAATTTGCCGGTAGATTAACTTGGTCAGTGCATTTTGGTTTTGGTATAATATGGGTAACAAAAAACTGCAGATACAGTTGAAAGGAGAATCTCAAATGTTAAAGTATAATGTTCGTGGAGAAAATATCGAGGTAACCGACGCTTTAAGAAGTTATGTTGAAAAGCGACTTAAAAAGCTAGAAAAGTATTTTGAATTGAATCAAGATATGTTAGCCCATGTCAACTTAAAAGTGTATCGTGACCGGCAGGCCAAGGTTGAAGTTACTATCCCACTGCCATACTTAGTTTTGAGAGCAGAAGAGACAACTGATGACATGTATCGCAGTATTGACTCTGTTTCCGAAAAGTTAGAGCGCCAGATTAGAAAATACAAGACCAGAATTAACCGGAAGAGTCGTGAAAAGGGGATTAGCGATTTCTTTGTCGACGGTGCTGCGGAAGAAGCAGATAAGAAGGCCAGCGATTTCACGATTGTCCGCAACAAACATATCGGTTTGAAGCCAATGAGTCCAGAAGAGGCAATTTTGCAAATGAATATGTTGGAACATGACTTCTTCGTTTTTCGTGATGCTGAAACAAACGGCATCAGTATTGTCTACCGTAGAAATGATGGTCGTTACGGTTTGATTGAAACCAAGTAAACAAGCTACTAAATTAACAAAGACCTCGCAGTTATTGTGGGGTCTTTGTTTCGTTTGTTTTTCATTTAGCCTCAATCATGGTAAAATTATTATGTGTTTTTATACTTATCTACATACAAGGATCGATTAAATGGCAAACATTTTAAAGAAGTTATACAACAACGATAAAAGAGAACTAAAAAAATTTGAAAAGATTGCGGCTCAGGTCGAAAGTTATGCTGATGAATATGCTGAACTGACGGATGAGCAACTACAGGAAAAAACACCTGAATTTCGTGAACGCTTGCAGAGCGGGGAAGAATTAGACGATCTTTTGCCAGAGGCCTTTGCGGCTTCACGTGAAGGGGCTAAAAGGGTCCTAGGTCTGTACCCGTTCCACGTTCAAATATTAGGTGGGATTGCATTGCATTTTGGTAATATCGCCGAAATGATGACCGGTGAAGGTAAGACTTTGACGGCAACGATGCCGGTTTATTTGAATGCCTTGACTGGTAAAGGCGTTCATGTGGTTACGGTCAACGAATACTTGTCTAGCCGTGATGAGGAAGAGATGGGCCAGCTCTACAAGTGGATGGGCCTAAGTGTTGGTTTGAACCTCAATGAGAAGTCACCGGATGAAAAACGGGAAGCGTATGACTGTGATGTTACCTACTCGACTAACTCCGAGCTAGGTTTTGACTACCTACGTGACAATATGGTGGTCTACAAGGAACAGATGGTTCAGCGCAAGCTTAATTTTGCAATTATCGATGAAGTCGATTCAATTCTGATTGATGAGGCCCGGACGCCGTTGATTATTTCGGGTGAAGCTGAACAAGCGAATGGCGACTATGTACGTGCTGATCGCTTTGTTAAGACTTTGCAAGAAGATAAGAGTGATGATGATGCCGATGACATTGAAGATTATGGTGACTACAAGATTGACTGGCCGACCAAGACTATTTCTCTGACCCGGATGGGCATTCAGAAGGCCTGCGACCATTTTGGTTTGAAAAACTTGTATGATGTTGAAAACCAGAAACTGGTTCACCACATTGATCAAGCCATGCGCGCAAATTACATCATGCTCAAGGATATTGACTATGTTGTGCAAGATGATGAAGTCTTGATTGTGGACTCATTCACTGGCCGGGTAATGAGTGGGCGACGTTATTCAGACGGCCTACACCAGGCGATTGAAGCCAAAGAAGGCGTTAAGATTCAGGAAGAATCCAAGACTCAGGCGACGATTACTTATCAAAACTTCTTCAGAATGTACAAAAAGTTGGCCGGAATGACTGGTACAGCCAAGACGGAAGAAGAAGAGTTCCGTGAAATTTATAACATGCAGGTTATTTCAATTCCAACCAACCGTCCGTTGCTGCGAAAAGATCGTTCAGATATCCTATACCCAACACTGAACTCAAAATTTGCAGCAGTAGTTGAAGAAATTAAGGAACGACATGCAGCGGGTCAACCAGTTTTGGTGGGAACTGTTGCGGTTGAAAGTTCTGAGCTGTTGAGTGACCTACTGAAAAAAGAAGGTATTCCGCATGCTGTTTTGAATGCCAAAAATCACGCTAAGGAAGCCCAGATTATTATGAATGCTGGGCAACGGGGTGCAGTTACGATTGCGACTAATATGGCTGGTCGTGGTACCGATATCAAGCTGGGGCCAGGCGTCAAGGAATTAGGTGGCTTGGCCGTTATTGGTACTGAACGGCACGAGTCACGCCGGATTGATAACCAGTTGCGGGGACGGTCAGGTCGACAAGGAGACCCAGGTGTAACCCGCTTTTACCTTTCACTTGAAGACGATCTAATGAAACGCTTTGGTGGGGAGCGGGTTAAGGACTTCCTCGACCGTCTGTCTAATAATGATGATGACAAGGTAATTGACAGCCGCTTGATTACGCGCCAAGTTGAGTCAGCGCAAAAACGGGTTGAAGGTAACAACTACGACACCCGGAAGCAGACCTTGCAGTACGATGATGTGATGCGGATTCAACGGGAAATTATTTATGGCGAGCGGATGCAAGTCATTGATGAAGAAGACTCACTTAAAGATGTCTTGGTGCCAATGATTCGCCGGACAATTAATAGTCAAGTTGACATGTTTACTCAGGGTGATCGCAGCAAATGGCGGTTAGATTCTCTGCGTGACTTTATTACGTCGAGTCTAACTTCTGAACAGGAGACCGATTCGCTTGATTTCAAGACGATTTCTATTCCTGATTTAAAGCAAGAACTATATGAGATAGTTGAAGCTAACTATGAAGACAAGCAGGATGCCTTGGCAGATCCAGCTGAAATGTTGGAATTTGAAAAGGTGGTTATCTTAAGGGTGGTTGATGACCGTTGGACCGATCACATTGATGCAATGGATCAGTTGCGGCAGTCAATCAGTCTACGCGGATATGGTCAGCTTAATCCACTGGTTGAATACCAGGATTCGGGCTACAATATGTTTGAAGAAATGGTTTCGAATATTGAGTTTGATGTAACTCGTTTGTTTATGAAAGCTGAAATCAGACAGAATCTTACCCGGTAAGCGGTAATTTTAAGGAGAAAGCAGAAGCTTTCTCCTTTTTACTAAGAAGGACAAAGGAGAAAATTTGACAATGGAACTAAGCGAAATTCAAAGCGAACTAGATAAGCTGAAGCGTCGTCTAGATCACTTTAGGGGGTCTCTTTGACCTGGATGCAATCAATGAGAGCATCATTGTTAACGAAAACAAGATGCAGGAACCAACTTTCTGGGATCATCAAGAGCAGGCCCAAGAGTTAATTAGTGCAACCAACTTATTAAAAGAAAAAAGAGATTCCTTCCAGAGTCTGGAGCAGAATTATCAAGATGAGCTGACCGCAGTTGAATTGTTGCGCGAGGAAGCTGATCAGGACTTACAAAAAGAAGTCGAAGAAAATCTGGCCAGGCTAAAGACAGAATTTCATCACTATGAGCTGGATCTGCTCTTGTCCGATAAGTATGATAGCCACAATGCACTGCTGGAAATTCACCCTGGTGCCGGTGGTACTGAAGCGATGGATTGGGGACAAATGCTTTTGCGAATGTATCAACGTTATGCGGACATTCAGGGCTTTAAATTTGAGCTTAATAACTATGAGCCTGGCGAGGAGGCTGGCCTAAAAAGTGTCAGTGCAAAAATTTCGGGCAAGAATGCATACGGTCTACTCAAGTCAGAAAATGGGGTTCACCGCTTGGTGCGAATTTCTCCCTTTGATTCAGCCAAGAGAAGGCACACTTCTTTTGCTGCGGTTGAAGTTATTCCGGAAATTGATGATAGCATCAAGATTGACATTAATCCCAAAGATTTGCGTATTGATGTTTATCGTTCAAGTGGAGCCGGTGGCCAGCACATTAATAAAACATCCAGTGCAGTGCGAATTACCCACCTGCCGACCGGCTTGGTGACTACTTCACAGGCTCAACGGTCTCAGCTGCAGAACCGTGAAACCGCAATGAATGAACTGCGGGCAAAACTTTTTCATTTAGCAGAAGAAAAAAAGCGGCAGCACAAAGAGGTGCTTAAGGGTGATCAAATGGAAAACGGCTGGGGCTCACAGATCAGGTCCTATGTTTTTCATCCTTATAATTTAGTTAAAGATTTACGTACCAGCTATGAAACTTCAGATACAAATGGTGTAATGGATGGTAAGCTGCAGCCATTTGTATACAGTTACTTGCAATGGTTGCTTAGTCAGGATAATCCAGAATAGGTGAGAAAATGACTTTTTGGGGAATTATTGGTATTGTGCTCTTAGCGGTAATTATTTTAAGCATGATTTTTGCGGTTTTTCATATTTTCTTGATGCTCTTACCCGCAGTGGTGGTGATAGCTGTCATTATTTGGCTGATTAACCACTTTACCAAGGATGATCGCCATAGCGGCTCAAGTAGCCCGGGTTTTCAAGATGATGAGTGGCCAGACAGAAACAGTGATAGACCTAAACGTAAAAAAGTACGTGATGCAGAAACCAAGGATGTTGACAAGTAAGCTGGGGGAACGTTTGAGATGGCAAGTGCAGTAAAATTAAAAAATCTTATTCGTGATAATAAGATTATTCAGGTCGTACATGGGCAGCAATATATTGCTAACCAGGAAATTACGGTGTCTGATATCTACCGACCGGGTTTGGAGTTAACCGGATACTTTGATTTTTACCCGAAAAGGCGCATTCAACTGCTCGGCCGCACCGAGATTTCATATGCTGCAAGACTTGATCATGAAAGCCTCGTTCGGGTCTTTACTAGATTGTGCAGCCCCCACACACCGTGCTTTTTTGTTTCACGTTCGCTGCGGGTGCCCGCAGAATTGGTAGCAGCGGCTGAGCAAGCGCAAATCCCGATTTTGTCTTCGAGTGAGTCGACCACTTATGTTTCGAGCATTCTGACGGAATACCTGCGTGAACGCTTGGCGGTACGTGATACAATTCATGGCGTATTGGTTGAAGTTAAGGGCTTGGGTGTTTTGTTGACGGGGGATTCTGGCGTTGGAAAGTCGGAAACGGCCCTAGGCTTAATTCATCGCGGGCACCGCTTAATTGCCGATGACCGGGTCGACGTCTACCAAAAAGACGTTGAAACGGTTATGGGGGAGTCACCGCAAATTTTAAAACACCTGATGGAAATTCGCGGGATTGGAATTATTGATGTAATGGACTTGTTTGGCGTTGGTGCGGTAAAAAACCGTGAAAGTATTAGATTAGTTATTAAACTAGTTAACTGGAACAAGGAAGCTAACTATGATCGGCTTGGCTTTGAGGAAAGCAAGCGTGATATTTGCAATGTTGAGGTGCCACAAGTCACGATTCCCGTTAAAGTTGGGCGCAACATGGAAGATATTATTGAAATTGCAGTGATGAATTATCGGGCAAAGAAGATGGGGCATAATGCGACCGCGACCTTTGACCATAACCTGACTAACCTAATTGCAGAAAATGCAAAAGAAGATTCACCGAAGGATAAGAATTAAATGATGTTAACAATCAGCCCAGTGGCCTTTAATTTAGGCGGGTTAAGCGTTAAATGGTACGGCGTAATTATGGCCTGCGCAATTATTTTAGCAGTCTCAATGGCCATTGTTGAAGGTAGAAAAAGGCAGATTGCCAGTGATGACTTTCTGGACCTGTTGCTCTGGGCAGTGCCACTAGGCTATCTTGGTGCGCGACTCTATTACGTGATTTTCGAATGGCCTTATTACGCCCAACATCCTGACCAAATTATTGCCATTTGGAATGGCGGAATTGCCATCTATGGCGGTTTACTTGCCGGCTTAGTCGTTTTACTGGTATTTTGTTATAAAAGGATGCTCCCGCCCTTTTTAATGCTTGATGTAATCACGCCCGGGGTAATGGCCGCCCAAATTATTGGACGGTGGGGCAACTTTTTCAATCAAGAGGCCCATGGTGGTCCGACAACGCAGGCTTTTTTGCAAGGGTTGCATTTACCGGCATTTATCATTGATCAAATGAAGATTGGTGGTGTTTACTACCAACCGACTTTTTTGTATGAATCGTGCTTTAATTTGCTTGGGTTAGTCATCATCTTAGCCCTCAGGCATAAAAAACACTTATTCAAGCAAGGTGAAGTTTTCATGCTCTACCTGGCTTGGTATGCCGTTGTCCGCTTTTTTGTTGAAGGACTGCGGACCGACAGCCTGTACCTGTCAGGTACAATTAGGGTGTCGCAGATGTTGAGCCTGGTCTTGTTAGTCGCGGTAATCGCCTTGTTTGTATACCGCCGGATGGTGGTTAAGCCGAAGTGGTACCTGGATGGCAGTGGTCTCAAGTATCCCTATACAAGAGATTAGCTAATATTTTAAGAAAGAAAGTTTGGATAAAATAATGAAAATAGCAGTTTTAGGAGCAGGTTCATGGGGGTCAGTCTTAGGCTCAATGCTTGCTGATAATGGTAATGAGGTTGTGCTATTTGGTAACAACGAAGAGGTTAACCAGGAGATCAATGACTACCACACCAATGACCACTATATGAAAGATTGGCAGCTCAATGAAACAACCCGGGCAACTGGGGATTTATCCCAGGCCCTGGACGGTGCAGCGCTAGTGCTCTTTGTTTTACCGACGCAAGCAATTCGATCAGTTGCCAAAAACGTCGGTAAGATTTTAATTCAAACTGGCAGTAAGCCACTCCTAGTCACAGCTACCAAGGGAATTGAACCCGGAACAAAAAAGCTGATCTCTGATATTCTGAGTGAAGAGATCTATCCCAACGACCAGGACAAGATTGTGGCTATTTCTGGTCCAAGTCACGCTGAAAGTGTTGCACAAAAGGATTTGACGGCAATTTCTTGTGCCTCCACCAGTTCCAGCAATGCTCAGCAGGTTCAGCAAATTTTTTCAAATGATTATTTCCGCTTGTACACTAATGATGACTTGGTTGGGGTCGAAGTTGCTGGTGCCGTCAAAAACGTGATTGCGATTGCAGCCGGGATTTTAGTGGGTAAGCACTATGGCGATGATGCCAAGGCAGCACTTATGACTAGAGGATTGGCCGAAGTTACTAGACTTGGTGTTAATTATTTTTGTGCTCAACCAATGACATTCAGCGGCTTAGCCGGTATCGGTGATTTGATTGTGACTTGTACTTCTGTCAACTCACGTAATTGGCGGTGCGGTAAGCAATTAGGTGAAGGCAAGAGCCTAGATTATGTTCTGGAAAACATGGGTCAAGTGGTTGAGGGTGCAACCACGGTCAAGGCGGTGTATGAACTATGTCAGGAAAAGCAAATTGATATGCCGATTAGTGAGGCGATCTACCGGGTGATGTATGAAAATTGTAACGTTGACGATGAAATCACCAAGATGATGGGGCGCAGTCCTAAACAAGAAATTAGACTTTAGGCGCGTTTCATTGTAAGATTTACTTACTTTAAATAAGAAAGGGTTCAGGGCAAAAAAATGACTAAAAAATATGATGTTATTATTATTGGAGCCGGACCAGGCGGCTTAACAGCAGCTCTCTATGCTTCTCGCGCCAACCTCTCCGTCTTGTTACTTGACCGGGGACTATACGGCGGTCAGATGAACAACACCGATGCAATTGACAACTACCCCGGCTTCAGCGAAATTAAAGGGCCAGAACTGGGCGAAAAGATGTACAATTCAATTATGAAATTTGGGACTGAGTTTGAATATGGTGATGTTCAGTCCGTTACGCTAGCTGGTGAAAACAAGGTGGTTAAGACTGATGCGGGTGAATACAGTGCTCCGGCGTTAATCATTGCCACCGGGGCTGACCACCGTCACCTAGGCGTTCCGGGTGAAGAGGAATATTCTGGTAAGGGTGTTTCTTATTGTGCCGTCTGTGATGCAGCCTTTTTTAAGGATGAAGACATTGCGGTGATCGGTGGTGGTGATTCTGCGATTGAAGAGGGGATTTACCTCGCTCAAAGTGCCAAGTCAGTGACAGTAATTCACCGCCGCGATCAGTTACGGGCACAGCCAACCTTGCAAAAGCGGGCTTTTGCCAATCATAAGATGCACTTCATCTGGAATGGTTTAACCGCGGCAATTGACGGGGATGGCAGCCGGGTAACAGGCGTGACCTACCAGGATAAGGTCAGCGGTGTCAAAAAGCAGTTGCCCGTGCGCGGTGTCTTCATCTATGTTGGAGTAATTCCGCAAACCGCACCCTTTAAAAACTTAGGCGTGACCGATGAAAAGGGCTGGATTCCAACTGATGAGCATATGCGGACCAAGGTTGCCGGCGTTTTTGCGCTCGGTGATGTTCGTGCTAAAGACCTGCGTCAGATTGCTAATGCAGTTGGTGATGGCAGTATTGCTGGGCAAGCGGCCTACAATTACCTGCAAGATTTGCAGGATCGTTAAAGTAAAAAGAATTCACCACTAGGTGAATTCTTTTATTTTTAAGATTGGACAGCAGATAAATGTTAAAATAGAAACTAGCAAAATTAATTACGGTAGAAATAGAGGATAGATGCTGGAATGAACGCAGAAGAAGCTTTTCACAAATGGCAAGACGCAAAAAATATACCCGATTATTTACAATTGCAACTGACAGAGCTAGGTCAAAATTCTGGCTGGATTAGTGATGCTTTTGGGCAGGATATCAACTTTGGGACAGCGGGCATGAGAGGGCGCCTTGAACCTGGCACCAACCGCATCAACCTCTTTACAATTGGTCGTGTAACCGAGGGGTTAGCGCGGTTAATTGACGAGGAGGGCGCAGCGGCGCAAAAGCGTGGCGTGGTGATTGCTTTCGACTCACGTTATCATTCACGGGAATTTGCTGAATATGCTGCACGTGTTTTGGGTGCGCATGGTATTCACGTTTATCTCTTTGATGACCTACGGCCAACTCCGGAACTGTCTTATGCTGTGCGCCACCTAGGCACCTTTGCTGGTATCAATATCACTGCTTCCCATAATGCCAAAGAATATAATGGCTACAAGGTGTACGGTGAAGACGGTGCGCAGATGGGACCAGAACATGCTGACCGCGTTTTTAAGTATCTGCAAAAGGTAGATGACATCTTTAAGGTCAAGGCTGAGGCGGTCGAAACGCTCAGGGCCAAGGGCTTATTGCAATTAATTGGTGAGGATGTCGACGAGGATTACCTGGCTGAATTAAAGACCGTTAATGTTGATACTAGGCTAATTAAGGAAAATGCGAACAAGTTAAAATTGGTCTATTCACCGCTGCATGGGACGGGCAAAATGCTCTATGAACGGGCATTTAGGCAAAGCGGTTTTACTAATGTGATTCCAGTAGCAAGCCAGTCTATTTTGGATCCTGAATTTCCCACTACCCAAAAACCCAACCCGGAATATCGTGATGTTTTTGATGCGGGGATTGAACTGGCTAACCGCCAAGGTGCTGACCTGATTATTGCTACTGACCCAGATGCTGACCGCATGGGAGCCTGTGTCAGAACAAATGATGGTGATTTTCAAGTTTTGACTGGTAATCAGATTGCGACCTTGATGATTAACTACTTATTGCTTAACTTGAAAAAGCAGAACCAACTAAGCAGCGATTATGAGCTGATTACGTCCATTGTTTCGAGCAGTATGCCACTGAAGATTGCGCGTGATTTTGGAATTAAGACCAAGTCTGTTCTGACTGGTTTTAAGTTTATCGGTGAAGAAATTGACCGGATGACTAGAGACCGTAATGGTAAGTTTTTGATGGGCTTTGAAGAGAGCTATGGTTACTTGTTTAAGCCATTTGCGCGTGACAAGGACGCAATGCAGGGTGCCCTTATGTTTGCCGAAGTGGCCTCATATTATGCTGCTCGCGGGATGACCGTGCTTGACGGCTTAATGGAAATTTGGCACAAGTATGGTACATCTTATGAAATCACCAAGGCAATTGAAATGCCAGGAATTGGTGGACAAAAGCGGATGGCCGCGCTTATGGCCAACTTGCGTAAAGAGCAGTTGAAGACAATTGCTGGGGTCAAGGTAGTTAAGACGCAAGACTTTTTGATGCAGCAAGAAACAACCGCGCAAAAGACTACGATGATGACCGGCTTACCAAAGTCAAATGTGTTAAAGTACTTTTTGGCAGATGAGACCTGGTTGGCGCTCAGACCATCAGGTACAGAGCCCGTAATCAAGGCTTATGTTGGAGTTAACAAGCCCGATATTAAGGCTGCAGAACAAGCGGCTGCTGACTATCAAGGTGCTCTGGCTAAATTGTTGAAATAAAGCAAAATCTGTGCGAAAATACGTTCGACAGCGTAGAATTAATGTATGAACTTGAAGTTGGGCTTTTCGTCCAACTTTTTTACGAGGAGCCATTCAATGATTAAACGAGAAGATAAGCGTAAATTCGAACTTGTGTCCAAGTTTCAACCAGCTGGTGACCAGGAGCAGGCTATTGATAAACTAACGAACGGCTTTAAAAAAGGCTACCGTGAGCAGATTCTTGAAGGCGCCACGGGGACGGGCAAGACTTTTACCATGGCCAACGTGATTGCCAATCTGAACAAGCCCACTTTAGTTATTTCGCACAATAAGACCTTGGTTGGTCAGCTTTATGGTGAATTTAAGGAATTTTTTCCGCAAAATGCAGTTGACTACTTTGTTTCATACTATGACTACTATCAGCCTGAAGCATACGTGCCGCAGTCAGATACTTACATCGAAAAAGATTCTGCCATTAATGATGAGATTGACCAGTTGCGGCACCAGGCGACCAGTGACCTGATGGAGCGCAACGATGTGATCGTGGTTGCTTCTGTTTCCTGTATCTACGGTTTGGGTGATCCCAAGGAATATTCTGCTAGTGTGATTACAGTTCACGAAGGTGACGATTACGGCCGCAATACCCTACTACGTAACCTAGTCAACATTCAGTATGATCGCAATGATATTGACTTTCAGCGGGGGCGTTTCCGGGTACGCGGAGATGTGGTCGAGGTTTTTCCGGCCGGTAACTCTAACCATGCTTACCGCATTGAATTTTTTGGTGATGAAATTGATCGCATCGTTGAGGTGGATTCGTTAACTGGTGAAGTGATCGGCGAACGTGAAAGTATTTCTCTGTTCCCAGCAACTCACTTTGTGACTAATGATGAGCAAATGCGCCGGGCCCTTAAGGCCATTTCCCAAGAAATGAAAATTCAGGTAAAGGATTTTGAGGGTCAGGGGAAGCTGCTTGAAGCAGAGCGAATTAAGCAGAGGACGACCTTTGATATGGAAATGATGGGCGAAGTAGGCTACACCAATGGTGTCGAAAATTATTCCCGGCACATGGAGGGACGCAAGGAGGGAGAACCGCCCTATACCTTGCTGGACTTCTTTCCGGATGACTTTTTAATTTTAATTGATGAGTCACACGCCACAATGCCCGAAATTCGGGCAATGTACAACGGTGACCGAAACCGCAAGAAGACTCTGATTGACTATGGTTTTCGTCTGCCGTCAGCACTTGACAATCGTCCGCTTAAGTTGGAAGAGTTTGAGCAACACGTTAACCAAATCATGTACGTTTCGGCCACACCGGGTGACTACGAATTGGCCAAAACAGACCATAAGGTTGAGCAGATTATCAGGCCCACCGGTTTGCTTGACCCTAAAATTAAAGTTAAACCAGTTGAAGGCCAAATTGATGACTTAGTGGGTGAGATTAATCACCGAATTGACCACAATGAGCGGGTCTTTGTGACTACACTTACGAAGAAGATGGCTGAAGACCTGACCGACTACTTAAAAGACCTGGGCATTAAGGTCCAATACCTGCACTCAGACGTTAAGACATTGGAGCGGATGCAGATCTTACATGATTTGCGGCTAGGAAAATACGATGTGCTAATTGGAATTAACCTGCTGAGAGAGGGCATTGATGTACCAGAAGTATCCTTGGTAGCGATTCTCGATGCTGATAAGGAAGGCTTTCTGCGGGCATATCGACCGCTAGTACAAACGATGGGTCGGGCTGCGCGTAATGCCAACGGTGAGGTAATTATGTATGCTGATACGATAACTGATTCAATGCGGCAGGCAATCGAGGCAACCCAAAGACGGCGAGAGTTGCAAATGAAGTTCAACGAAGAGCATGGCCTGACACCGCAGACAATTGTCAAGCCGGTCAGGGAGGTTATTTCTGCTACTAAGGTAGCTGATGAGACTTTGGAGACTGACAGTTTTGCTGATTTGAACTTCGACGAACTAACTGCCAAGCAGAAGAAGTCAATGATTAAGGACTTGCGTCAACAGATGCAAGAAGCAGCAAAGAAGTTGGACTTCGAAGGGGCTGCTACTTTGCGTGATGCGATTATGGAGCTTGAAAGTTCTACTAGAAAGCCGATTAAGAAAAAGGGAAAGACATTAAATGGTAAATGATCAAATTGTTATTCGTGGTGCCCGCGAACATAACTTAAAGGATATCGACCTTGAGATTCCGAAGGATAAGCTGGTTGTTATTACCGGTTTGTCCGGTTCAGGTAAAAGCTCACTAGCCTTTGACACACTTTATGCGGAAGGTCGCAGACGTTATGTCCAATCGCTTTCTAGCTATGCCCGGCAGTTTTTGGGTCAAATGGATAAACCAGACGTTGATTCAATTGACGGTTTGAACCCGGCAATTTCAATTGATCAAAAAACGACCTCGCACAATCCGCGTTCAACCGTCGGCACGGTAACGGAAATTAATGATTACTTGCGGCTCTTGTGGGCACGGGTGGGACAGCCAATCTGCCCTAACGATGGTACCGTGATTGAACGGCAGTCCGTTGAACAAATGGTGGACCGAATTTTAGCCTTACCGGAACGCAGTAAGATTCAGTTGCTTGCCCCGGTTATTAGAGCTAAGCGCGGTGGTCATAAGGAAGTCTTTCAGCGGGTTCAGCGGGCAGGTTACGTCCGTGTTATTGTTGATGGTGAAATGCATGAAATTGGTGATGACTTTAACTTGGATAAGAACAAGCGCCATAGCATTGACATCGTTGTTGACCGTTTGGTCGTAAAAGAGGGCATTCGCTCGCGACTCTTTGATTCAGTTGAGGCCACGCTGCGCTTGTCCGATGGCTACATGAATGTTGATGTAATTGGAAGCGACTTGCTGAACTTTTCAGAATACTATGCTTGTCCTAAGTGTGGCTTTACCGTGGGGGAGATGGAACCGCGGCTCTTTTCTTTCAATGCGCCTTTTGGTGCCTGCCCTGACTGTGATGGACTAGGAGTTAAGTTAGCAGTTGATGAGGACTTGGTTATTCCAGATCAGGACAAGACACTGGCTGACGGTGCAGTGGCTCCTTGGAAAAATTCTAAATATTACAGTGAGATGTTAGAACAGGCCTGCGCGGTGCTTAAGATTCCGCTCGATCAGCCCTTTGCCCAGTTAACAGCTAAACAGCAAACAATGATCCTGCATGGGTCGACCAAAAAAATCAAGTTTCACGTTACCGGTGATTTTGGGGTTAATGATACAACTGCTCCTTTTGAAGGTGCAATGGAAAACGTGGAGCGCCGCTATCTGCACCCAATGTCTAAGTTTATGCGGGATGTGATGGGGAAGTATATGACGGAGTTAACCTGTCCTACTTGTCATGGCAAGCGGTTGAACCGTAAAGCGCTGGCTGTTAAGGTGATGGATAAGGATATTGCCGAGGCATCAGAGCTTGCAATCAACCGGGCCCTTGACTTTTTCAAGGAAATTGAACTCGATGAGCAAAAAACAATTGTTGCTAAACCGATCTTAAAAGAAGTTTGTGATCGGTTGTCTTTCCTGAATAGCGTGGGGCTGGACTACCTAACCTTATCGCGAACAGCAAATACCTTGTCGGGCGGTGAGGCGCAGCGGATTCGGCTGGCTACCCAGATTGGTTCTAACTTGTCGGGTGTCATGTATGTTCTTGATGAGCCGTCAATCGGTCTGCACCAACGCGATAACGATCGCTTGATTGCGGCACTGAAACGGATGCGTGATTTAGGTAATTCGCTAATTGTGGTTGAGCATGATGACGAAACAATGCGGCAGGCTGATTACTTGGTTGATATGGGACCTGGTGCGGGTACTTATGGTGGCCAAGTGATGGATGCTGGGACACCGCAAGAGGTTGAGGAACGGGCCAAGTCGCTGACGGGCCAATATTTAGCTGGCCAAAAGTTTGTCCCTGTGCCGGCTGAACGCCGCCGCGGCAATGGCAAGAAAATCACGATCACTGGTGCTATTGAGAACAACTTGAAGCAGCTCAAAGTGGATTTTCCACTAGGTAAGTTGGTGGTCGTGACTGGTGTTTCGGGCTCAGGCAAGTCAACGCTGGTTAACATCATTTTGAAGCGAGTGCTGGCCCAAAAGCTAAACCGGAATCAGACTAAACCGGGAAAATATAAAAGTATTACGGGCTATAAAAATATTGAAAAAATCATTGATATTGATCAGAGTCCAATTGGGCGGACACCGCGCAGTAACCCGGCCACCTATACCAGCGTTTTCGATGATATTCGGGCACTGTTTGCACAGACTAACGAGGCCAAGTTGCGAGGTTATACCAAGGCACGCTTTTCTTTTAACGTTAAGGGGGGCCGCTGCGAAGCTTGTCACGGCGACGGCATTATCAAGATTGAAATGAACTTCTTGCCGGATGTCTATGTGCCGTGTGAGGTTTGTCATGGTAGTCGGTACAACTCGGAAACAATGGAAGTGACCTATCGCAAGAAAAACATTGCCCAGGTGCTTGATATGACGATTAGCGAAGCGTGTGAATTCTTCCAAAAGATTCCCAAAATTGCCCGCAAATTGCAGACGATTGTCGATGTCGGCTTAGGCTACGTTAAACTGGGGCAATCGGCAACGACCCTGTCTGGTGGTGAAGCCCAAAGGATGAAATTAGCTGCAGAACTGCAGAAATTGTCAACTGGTAAGAATTTTTATATTCTGGATGAACCAACAACGGGTCTTCATACGGACGACATCAAGCGTCTCCTTGAGGTGCTACAGCGTCTGGTTGACCAAGGCAACACGGTCCTAGTAATTGAGCATAATCTTGACGTTATTAAAAGTGCAGATTGGCTGATTGATCTGGGACCTGAGGGCGGTGAAGCAGGCGGCCAAATTGTTGCCACCGGGACACCGGAGCAGGTAAGTGAAGTTAAGGAGAGTTATACTGGTCGTTATCTTAAACCCGTATTAATGCGAGATACGGCATTAACTAAGCAGGCTACTAAAAAAATGACCAAATAGTATTCATTTATTTAGGATAAAGTGTAGAATAGTCGAAAAGGAGGAAAAAAGATGGATAATTTTTCAAGTTACAGGGGAAATCGCGGCTTTAACTGGGCAGCTTTTATTTCCGGCATTTTAATGATCATCGCGGGCTTGTTCTTAATACTTCACCCCAATAAAGCCTTGCATGCATTTGTCTTGCTGTTTGCAATTCTATCGATTGTTCAAGGCTTCGTTTGGTTAGCGGTATATAGTCGCTTTCGCTATATTATTTCCTTTAGCTGGCTCTCGATTATTTCTGGGGTTTTGGATATTATTATTGGGGTTGCTTTCCTTTATTCGTATGACGCAGCGGGGCTGACTATTGCATATTTATTTGCTTTTTGGTTCCTGTTCGACTCAATCTCCGGGCTCCTGTTCTCGTGGCACTTGCGGGATATCTCGAGTTTCTACTTCTGGATCAACTTAATTTTGAATATTCTTGGTTTGCTAATTGCGGTTAGTTTGCTGTTTAATCCGGCTTTGTCGGCGCTAACCTTAATCTGGCTTGTATCATTCTGGCTGTTGCTTTTTGGTATTGGCGAGATTCTAGCTGCATTTGCCCACCGATAAAAAGAAAAAAGGCTCTCAAGAGTCTTTTTTTATGCTCAGGAAAGTTATGGCACACCCGGTATGTTATAATTTGCTTAAAAGGAGGGCGGCAAAGATGGCAGATAAGAAAAAGCAGTTACTAATCGTGACTGGTATGAGCGGCGCCGGCAAAACAGTGGCTTCACATGCTCTAGAAGATATGGGCTACTTTGTAGTTGATAATTTACCCCCGACGCTGCTTTCCAGCTTTTGGGATTTGATTATTAATTCAGATGATTTTACCAAGGTGGCAGTTGTCCTTGATTTAAGGATTAAAAGTTTTTACAAGGACCTATTAAATGAGGTCAATTCACTTGAAGATAATAGTAGTGTACAGACAACCGTGGTCTTTTTGGATGCCTCAAATGATGCTTTGGTGGCCCGTTACAAGGAGACGCGGCGGGTCCCCCCACTTGCCACCAGTAGCCGGCTGCTTGATGGCATTTTGGCCGAGCGGCAGGTTTTGACTGGTATCAAAAATCGGGCTAATGACATTATTGATACCTCTAATTTGACGCCGAAAGAATTAAGGCAAAAACTACTTGCTGCATTTAGCGAAAAACATGAACAGCCTTTTTCCATTGAAGTGCTGTCTTTTGGGTTCAAGTATGGCATGCCGATTGATGCTGATATTGTAATGGATGTCCGCTTTTTGCCTAATCCGTTTTATATTCCTGAATTGCGTCCTTTTACTGGTCTCGACAAGCGAGTTTTTGACTATGTAATGGAAAAAAAGGAAACTCGCAGCTTCTACCAAAAATTATTGGACTTGTTACAGGATGCGCTGCCGGGCTACATCAAAGAGGGTAAGGGTAAATTGACGATTGCAATTGGCTGTACGGGTGGCCAGCATCGCAGTGTAGCAATTGCCAAACAACTTGCCCAAGACCTGGCCAGGGACTATCCGGTTGACATCACGCACCGTGAAATCAGCCGTTACACGAAGAAGGGATAAGATTATGACTACAGGAGCTACAAGAACGGTCTGGATAACCAAAAGCCGCCGACCCAAGGTGGTTGTCATCGGTGGTGGAACTGGCCTGCCCGTTGTTTTAAACTCGTTGAAAGATCAGGATGCAGAAATTACGGCGATTGTGACCGTTTCAGATGATGGTGGCTCATCTGGATCGCTGCGTAATTACATTAACGTGGTGCCACCTGGCGATATTCGTAATGTGTTGGTTTCCTTAAGTGACATTAGTCAAGAAGAAAAGGATATTTTTCAATATCGGTTTGATTCTTCTGATTCCTTCTTTTCTGGACATGCGATTGGAAATTTGATTATTGCAGCGTTAAATGAGATGCACGGTAATATTTTTGATGCCGTACAATCATTGTCAAAGATGATGCAAGTTGATGGATACGTCTATCCAGCCTCAAACGAACCCTTAACTTTAAATGCTGAGTTTGTTGATGGCACTGTTCAGGTGGGTGAAAAAGAAATAACTGACATGGACAAGCGGATTAAACGGGTTTGGGTTACCAATACTAAGTCGGCTGACCAGCCTGAAGCCGTTCAGCCAGTTTTGGAGGCGATTGAGCAGGCAGATGCAGTTGTTCTGGGACCGGGAAGTTTATTCACGTCGATTTTGCCTAACCTAATGATTCCCAACTTGGGCGAGGCCGTGCGGAAGACCCGAGCAGAAGTGATTTATATTTGTAATATCATGACCCAGTTGGGTGAAACCGACCACTTTTCTGATAGTGAGCATGTTGGCGTAATTAATCAGCATCTAGGTGGTAACTACATCACAACCACTCTGGTAAATGGCGCCAAGATTGACATGTCCAAGTTTGATCCAGCTGATTATGATGCCTACATTGAACCAGTCAAAAATGATTTTGCCGGTTTGCGTCAGCAAGGGTGCCGGGTTATTACTGATGACTTTATTGATCAGCACAGTGGCCTGGTTTTTCATGATGGTCAAAAAGTGGCCCAAGAGATTATCAACTTAGCCTACGCTGCGATGGCGCGCAAGAAGGGGTAGAACAATGGCAAGCTATGCAAGCAAAGTGAAGAAGGAGCTAACGTCGCTGCCGATTCATGCTGAGCATGCAAAGGCAGAATTGGCCGCCTTTCTGCGGATGAACGGCGTTTTGAATTTTCATGATCGGAAGTTTAGTTTGGATATTACAACGGAAAATCCGGCCATTGCACGGCGCATTTTTTCCCTAATTAAGAGTGCATATGGAATTGAGCCACTATTAATTGTTTCGCGCAAGATGAAGTTGAAAAAAAATAATCAATACCTGGTGCGTTTGCAGTACCATGTCCGCGAAATTTTGACTAACTTGGAAATTTTGTCGCCAGCCGCCGGTATCATTACCCGCATTCCGCCACGGATTACGGCATCGCGTGAGGGTGCGATGTCGTACTTGCGGGGGGCCTTTTTGGCCAGTGGCAGTGTCAATAATCCGACTACTAGTCGCTATCACTTAGAAATTTATTCAGCGTACGCCGACCATAATGAAGACTTGCTAAAACTGATGAACCATTATTTTCAACTTAATGCCAAGTCGACCCAGCGCCGGCGGGGTTATATCGTTTACTTAAAAGAAGCAGAAAAAATCGGCGACTTTCTTCATATCGTTGGCGCACTAAATGCAATGCTAGCCTTTGAAGACCTACGCATCATGCGTGACATGCGGAATTCGGTCAACCGCTTAGTTAACTGTGACACGGCTAACTTGAAAAAAACAGCCACGGCTGCAGCTAAGCAAGTTGAAGATATCGAACTCCTTGAACGTAAAATAGGTATTGATAACCTACCAGAAAAGCTGCAAGGACTAGCTCGGCTGCGCCTGGCTAATCCTGAATTATCTTTGAAAGAGGTAGCGGAACAGGTGCCGGATGGGCCAATTTCAAAATCAGGGGTCAACCACCGGTTCAAAAAAATACATGAACTGGCTAAGAATCTAGGAGAATAAAAAAAGGAATCCCGAAAAGGGCTTCCTTTTTGTTTACATCGCTACTTTAAGTTAACACTTTCACCGCCGTACAAAATTAAGGCAACTCCCAGCGTTGTTACTACTATTGATAAGGAGTCAGATAAAACCAGACTATTTAGGATGGTAATAAATAAGCCGGCATAAAACAGCGCTTGTTTGATTTTGTCCATTCGTTGTCTCCTTTCTGGCAGAACAATACCTTACTACCTAAATTGAGTAAAAGTATACCTTAATAATCTCGTACATGCAAAAAAGCCCCAAAATTAATTCGGGACTTCGTTTGGCCTTTTTACTAAAATCTAACTATTTCTTTTGGTTGACCATGATTTCATCAATTAGACCATAATCTTTGGCCTCTGGTGCAGTCAGATAGTTGTCACGCTCGGTATCTTTTTGGATCTTTTCGAGGGGCTGGCCGGTTGTTTCATGCAAGATATTGTTAATCTTTTCACGACTTTTTAGAATTTCGTTAGCCGCAATCTGAATGTCAGTCTGCTGACCCTGTGCACCGCCTAGCGGCTGGTGAATCAAGACAGTAGAGTTAGGGAGGGCAAACCGCTTTCCCTTGGTTCCGCTGGTCAACAGGATAGAAGCCATTGAAGCTGCCATCCCAATTGCAATGGTTGAGACATCCGACTTAATGAAGTTCATGGTGTCCATGATGGCTAGACCTGAAGTAATGACACCACCGGGCGAGTTAATATACAGGGAGATGTCCTTAGTGTTGTCTTGGGCATCAAGGAATAGTAACTGGGCAATAATAGAATTAGCCATGTCATCATTAATTTCACCGCTTAACATGATAATGCGGTCTTTTAATAAACGTGAATAAATGTCGTAAGCACGTTCACCACGTGCAGTTTGCTCAATAACTGTAGGTACAAGCATGTTTTAACCTCCTGATTTAAGTTCAAAAACATTAGCACTCTAATAAGTACAGTGCTAATTAAATCACTTACGTTAAATACTGTCAATCAAAGTGTATCAATTTTGTATTTTATGTAACATGTTCTTATTATATAATGGAACGAGTAAGTTTGAATTTGGAGGAAATATTTTGAAGCTTTTTAAGAAAATTGCAACGATTGCGATTGCGTTGATTGGAGGGCTGGTCATTACGACCAAGCTTTCAACAACGGCGGTCTTTGCGGCAGAGTCTGATAATACTCAGTCGCAAACGCAAACACAAACGCCGCAAGATGATTCGAGTCAGCCGTCAGAAGACGATGACGATACAGGCGGTACCACTAATACTGGAACGGCCAGTGGGAATCAAATCACTCAGCCTAAAAAGGAGCCCAAGCAAGTGGTTACTGGTTATGCCATGATGACCAAGGTTGCTGGTAACAAGAATTATGCGGTTTGGAAAAATGTTAATAATGGTAAGGTTAGTCAAAAAGTTGCTGACGGAATTAATTACCGTTACAGCCATATCCAGTCGGATCAACTGATTGAAACTAAGAAATACCGCTATTGGCGTATTTATGTTAACGGGCGTGAAGTGGGTTATGTTAATGAAAACTACTTCGCCAGAAATCAGATTGCTGTTCCTAAAAAGGTGACTTTGGTAAGAAATGAGTTTTATAGCTTTTCTCCTAGGGATGCAATTTCCTATGTAACTAACTATATGGGAACAGTTATTGATAATAGCCAAGTAAAAGTTTCGCGCGAAAGTATTTCTTGTGCTACACCCAAAACTTACCAGGTTAAGTTCACCTATGGGACAGCTACGGCCACCCTCATAGTGACAATCAGAAAGAGTACCAAAGAGGGGGTTGCTGATGCTGCCGAAACGAATGCGGTTGAGGCTAAACCAGGAACTAATGACTATAAGGCTTGGAAGACCCACTATGGTTCGTCCATCAACTATATTAGTCCAACTGAGTACAGTCCTGAAACAGACAAGCACGTCTTAACCAGTGGTAAGATGACGCTTAAAACTAAGTTTTACCAACCGGTTCTGCTGAGCGTAAAGGACCCAACCGATGATGATATTAACCGAGTTGGGCATATTCCTGAAGGAGTTACTGTTTCTAATGGTTGGGCCTACACTAGCTTGTTAAGTCATACTTACTTAAGCTCAGGCCACATTGTTGGTTATGACTTGAACAAGTTGACTAATCCATACAATGCGCAACGCTTACTGGAAATGTCGCAAAAGGACTTTAATAACTATGTCAAGCACATTAAGGTTAGTCCGTATATTCCAATTGGCCACGGTCAGGCAATGGGTTCTAGTGATAAGTACATCTATGTTTTGAATAATGACAACACGTTAAAGGAGTCATCTGATTCTGAAGAATTGATTCAAATCCGCAAGAGCGACTTGCAGATTAACAAGATTTGGACAATTAAGACTTGGGTTGGTGATGAAAACAACCCACGTTACTTCCAAAATGGCGTGATGATCTCAGACGATGACATGTACACGGTTTACCATGATACTAAGAATAACTGCTATGAATACTGGGAATTAACCCGGAAGGGTGACAACTGGTATCCCAAGCTAGTTGGTAAGACTGATGGCAATTTTGTTAACAACAACTCGCCTGTTCAAGGGTTTACCTATGATCCAGTGAATCGGAACTTCTACTTGGCCTTTAATGATCTGATTTTCAAAATTGGTCGTGACGGAACCTTGAAAGATACATACTCCTTTGACACCGGTCGGGAGATTGAAGGAATATCAGTTAATGATGGTAAACTTTACGTCAACCTGGCACAACGTGCTGAGTTGCTAGTAAGTATGAACATTGATTAAATAACCTAAAACAAAAAAGCAAGAGCCTTTAGCTCTTGTTTTTTTGTGTCTTTGCTTGACATTCGGGACAAATGCCAAAAATTTCCAGATGACTGGAGGAAGTGACATAAGCGGTCTGCCGTTCTGCCTCCGTGCGCATGCGACCTTCAACCGCGTCAAAGTTGGGATAAAAGACATCGGCAATCCGTCCACACTGGGTACAGATAATGTGAAAGTGCGGTTCGACGAAAAAATCATAGTGGAGTGATTCATCGCCATTTTTGATTTCAATTACTACGCCAGCTTCAACTAGCTTGTTCAGTGTATTGTAGACAGTAGCGCGATAGGCAGGAACGCTGCCGCTAATGGCCTTAAAGATAGTATCTGCGGTTGGATGATTGTGGTGGGTCATCAGATAATGCAAAATTTTTAGTCGGGGTTGAGTTACCTTAAGCTGGTTCTTTCTAAGCAAGGTTTCAGCCTCATTAAGCTGGTCTGCCATGAAATTCATCTCCTTTAGTTTAAGACTAGTTTAGCATTAATCGCACCAAAAAAGCCGCCTTTTGCTAGGCGACTTAAGTAATCTTTAATTGCTATTAGCCTTTAGCCTTTGTTTCTTGATAATGCTTAATTGTTGGCAAAATCAATCCCAGCAGAAATAGGACGACGGGAGTGGCAATGTTTAAGGCTAGGGTAAACGGATCGGTTGAATAAATACCTAGAAGGCAGGCCCCAATTGTTACTGCGAAGCCCCATACTCCAGCTGAATATGCTAATCCTTGATGCTTGGTCATCTGGTAGCTGTCGCTATTTTGAAATTGCTTGATTTGCTTACGCAGCGCAATGTAAGCAACAAAGACCCACAAATACCGCATTGGCATCACAATTGAATTCAGCTTAACCAGTTGAGCCATAATGTCCTGGGCATTAGGCATCAGAGCTTGCAAGGCAATCAGACCACCGGAGAGGCAGATGACCATCCAGATACCATTAATGTAGGCACCATGCTTGTTAACCTTCAGTAACTTTTGGGGAATAAAGTCTTTAGCTTCCTTACTACCCAGGAGCATTCTTAGTGGGGCATCGATACTGATAACCAAAGTCGAGAATTGACCGATGACGTTGCACCAGGCATAGATATACATGAACAAGCCACCGACGCCATAGTATTCACCTAGCTTTCCAAAGGCCATGTAAGGACCGTTGGAAATGTATTCATTGAGGTGGCCATTAACTGCTTTGGGGTCAAACATCATGGCCAAAGCAATTGTCCCCAAGATGGCTGAGACCATTACCATCACAGCTAGTCCCAACATTGCCTTAGGAAAGTTGCGCGAAGGATCCTTTAGCTTGTTAACGTAGGGGGAGATTTTTTCGGCACCACCAACAGCGAAAACTAGAATTGAGAGGGAAGTGAAATATTTGACATTAAAATCGGGAATAAAGCTCTTCCAATTCCAACTAAAACTCATGAAGTTGCCGTGAGGGTTAATCGCCGGAGCTGCAAACATCATAATGATGAACAAAATCGACATGATAAACATGGAACTGCCAGCAATGGTTGACAGAGTTTTAATAACTGGGACACCGCGACTGGCAACCCAGCAGAAGAAGAGGAAGACGGCTAGGGTGGCTAGTTGGGTCCAAGAGGTCGAAATACTGTCGTACCAGGTGGTATTACCAAAGATCCCCCAGGCCATTCCTCTTAAACCGCCAGTACCCTTACTAGAAATATAAACAACGTGAACGGCCCAGAAGGTCCAGCCGGCGTAATAAGCCCACTTAGGCCCCATAGTGGCATTGATCCAGGAAGAGACGCCACCCTCAGATTCTTTGAATACAGAGCCTAATTCCCCCACCATCAATGAATACGGAATAAAGAACAGTAAAAAGATCAAAATCCAACTGAAGATGACTTTGGTGCCATCAAAGTAAATGAACCCATTAACGACGTTACCAAAGCTCCAGACAATGGAAAAAGCCATTGTTGCCAGGGTGGTCCACATCATTTTTTGGGATTTTTTGGGTGATTCATTCATAATTTTTAATTCTCCCTAAGAAAAAGTAATAACTCGTATATTTTATCCTAAAGTGGTACAAAAATCTATTGTTTTCTTATACAATGGACGTTGCTGTATTTAGTTGTTGAATCATTTTAGAAAAAATGGCAATATTAATATATTGCTTTGAAAGGTGAAAGGTGAATGGGAAGAAATAACAAGAAAAAGTTGGTGTTAGCCAGCTTGGTTGCCCTAGTTTTTTTACTGCTTGGCAATAGGGTTACTGCAGTAAGCGCCAAAAGCTATCAGAAGGCTATAACAAAGGTGCCTGGAAGAAGCACCTACCCGGTCTACCAACGTGTTTCTAAAAAGGGGCCTAAGGGTAAATTTACTTCGACTAAGCATTTCAAATATGCCCAAATTCAGTCCAAGCAAGTGCTGGTAACTAAGAAGGGGACCTTTTGGAAAATCATTGTTGACGGGCGACCTGTCGGTTGGGTCAGCCAAGACTATTTTACCCGTAACAAAATCTCAGTTGCTAAAAGAGTCAGCCTAGTGCAAAATGCTGATTTTACGTTTGATACTAGAGAAGCAATTAACTATGTAGCGGATGAAACTGGTACTGCTGTTGATATCTCCAAGGTGTCTGTTTCCAATCCGACTATTAATTCAGGGACACCGGGCAGAACGATTGTCACCTATCGCTATGGTGATGCTGAAGCTAGTGTTCCTGTTACGGTACGGTCCAATGCAAAAGAAGGGATTGTGCGCGCTAAAAAGGGCCCTTTTTTAGGTCCAGTAGCCGTTCCAACTTGGAAGGGTTCTTCAAAGTCAACCTCACGAAATTGGAATGCAAAGCATAATTTTACTTTTGAGACCAAGCCGAATACCTTTTACGCCAATGGACTAACACTGAGAACTGAACTTTTTCAACCGCGTTTTGTCAGTCTGGACTACCATCAGGCAGCGGATAAGATGGGACAGGTGGGAATTGTTCCCGAAGGGATTGCTGTTCACGGTTCTAATTTCACAGTGGCAGTGTTTAATTCAAGCAAGGATCAGAAAGGACACCTCGTTTCTTATGATCTGAAGCAGATTGGCAAGTATCAGGCGCAGAACTTGCCTGGCTTGAAATGGAAAACTTTTGAGAAGTACGCTGCACATATCAAGGTCAGTACCTATATCAAGTTAGGACATGGTCAAGCGATCGGCTCATCAGCTAAGTACCTCTATGTGATTGCTAATAACAATACCGCCAAAAATTCAATTAAATCGGAAGAAATCATGCAAATTAGGAAGTCAGACTTGAAAATCAACCAAATCTGGAGCTTCAAAATTTGGAACGGGACGGCCAAAAAGCACACCGGACGCTATATTCATAATGCTACCTTTGTTGGTAACAAGACCATGTACTGTCTGTTTCATAATGGTCGCAAGCACCGCTATGAATACTGGAAAGTCACCCGATCGGGGGATACATGGACACCAGTTGAAATTGGAGCTACTGATAGTGACTTTATCAGCAATTCGTCACCGGTTCAGGGCTTTACCTATGATCGCGAGCACGGTCAATTTTATATTGGCTTCAATGATTATATTTTCAAAGTTGCTAAAAATGGTGCCCATCGCGAAACCCATCGTTTAAATGTCAAAAGAGAAATCGAGGGCTTGTCGGTTTCAGGTAACAAGCTGTACGTCGAATTTGCTCAACGCGGCGAACTGACTTCTGGTAGAACTAACTAACAGTAAAAAGATAGGTCTTTAATATGAAACCCCGAAGTTAAGACAAGTTCGGGGTTTTTATGATGACTAAATTATCTAATAAGGATATAAAAAAAGTAGTAACAAGTCTTGTGATATGCTGAAGCCCAGGCAATAGTGAGATTATACTGCCACTAATTTAGCCATTTGACCATTGATGAATAAATTAAGAAAAAAGTGCATAATAGTAGTTGAAACAAGCTCTAGCTTTAAGCTGATTCTTGCGGGGAAATAATTGTCCAGTAGTGCAAAATAGGGGAATTTTTGCACTGACTGAGGAGGGTTTTGAGCGTTTGAGTTGGGATTAGAAGGTTTGAAAGGAAAAAGTAAAAATGAGGAAAAATTTTAAAAATAAGTTGCTAGCTGCGAGTGTCTTGGCTATGCTGGGACTGTTGGCTACTGGCAGTAATCCACAAGTAAATGCCAAGAGTTATCACAAGGCGGTTACCAAAATTGCTGGGAGCGGTACTTATGCAATATACCATCACGCTTCAAAGCAAGGGCCGTCGGGCAAGTTTACTTCAACCAAGTATTTCAAGTATAGTCAGATCCAGTCTAAGCAATCAATTTCAACGAGTAAAGGCAAGTTTTGGAAAATCATTGTTAATGGTCGTACTGTTGGATGGGTCAGTCAGGACTTTTTTGCTCGTAATCAAATTTCTGTGGCGGCGAAGATTAGCCTGGTGCAAAATCCGAACTTTTCCTTTAATCCGAAAGATGCAATTAACTATGTGACCGATGCTAGTGGTACTGCCGTTAATCCAAGTAAGGTTAGTGTATCGACGACCAGTATCAATTCTGGCACCGCTGGACAAACAAAGGTTGAATACCACTATGGGACAGCTAGTGCCAGTGCTGACGTGACAGTTCGGGCGGATGCAAAAGAAGGTATTGCTAGTGCAAATAAAGCTCCTCAAAAGGGTCCTCAAGCAGTGCCAACCTGGAAGGGCGGTTCAAAATCTTCATCACGAAATTGGAACGCTGCGCACCACTATACGGTTGAAACTAGGGCAAATGCCTTTAGGTCTAACGGGTTAACGCTTCGAACCAAACTTTTTCAGCCGCGGTTTGTCAGCTTAGGTTATCACCAAGCAGCTGATTCGATGGGTCAGGTCGGAGCGATTCCAGAGGGTATTAGCATTCACGGCTCCAACTTTACGGTTGCTCTCTTTAACTCAAGCAGCAGTCAAAAGGGCCACCTGGTTTCATATAACTTAAAACAAATCAATAAGTTCAAAGCACAAGATCTTTCGAATCTTAAGTGGTCCACCTTCAAAAAATATTCTGCTCATATCAAGGTGAGCCCCTACATCAAGCTCGGTCATGGTCAAGCAATTGGTGCTTCGGCTAAGTACATTTATGTGATTGCTAATAACAATACAGCCAAAAACTCGACTGCCTCTGAGGAAATTTTGCAAATTCGCAAGTCAGATATGAAAATTAACCAAGTTTGGAGTTTCAGAATTTGGAACGGTGCCAATGGGCGCTATATCCACAATGCAACCTTTGTTGATGACAACACAATGTACTGCCTCTTTCACAATGGCAGTAACCACTTATACGAATACTGGAAGGTAACCAGAAGCGGTGACACTTGGACTCCGGTTGAGGTCGGTGCCACAAAGACCGATTTTATTAGTAATCATTCGCCAGTTCAGGGCTTTACTTATGACCAGAAGCACCAGCAATTTTACATTGGCTTTAATGACTACATTTTCAAGGTGGCCCAAAATGGCACTTACCGAGCAACGCACCGGCTGAAGGTGAAGCGCGAGATTGAGGGAATGTCAGTTTCAGGTAATAAACTTTATGTAGAATTTGCCCAACGAGGTGAATTAATGGCCGGCAAGACCAAGTAAGATAGTAAAAAGCAGCTCCGCAGTGGAGCTGCTTTTTTGGTTAGGGCATAGTCTCTCAAAAACTGGAACAGTAGATAAACAGCGAAACTACTGGTACTTAAGTATATTGCCCATGGCAATGCATGTATTTCTTGATTTTTCATGCAATGTTTAAGTCTTTATTAGCTTTTGCCATTTTATTTTGTAGCGGGCAAGAAGTCCTGTATTATTAACCGTTAGACAGAAAAATAGACAGAAAAATTTTTGCCAAAGGAGACTTTTCATGCCTAAAAAAGATTTTATTGATACTTGTGATTTTTCCAAAGCGGAAATGCAGTATTTAATTGAACTAGGACTAAAGATTAAGGAGGCTATTGCCCACGGTTACTACCCTCAATTGCTAAAGAATAAGAGTTTGGGAATGATCTTTGATCAAACGTCCACTAGAACCCGGGTTTCTGCTGAAGCTGCGATGACCGAACTTGGAGGCCACGCATTATACCTGGCTCCCGGCCAAATTCAATTGGGCAAGGGTGGCCATGAAGGATTGGCCGATACGAGCCGTGTCCTTGGTGACTTGCTTGACTTACTTGGTGCTCGGATCAGTAGCCACGAGGAATTAACGAATTTAGCCAAGTATTCTAAGGCGCCTGTAGTGAGCTTTATGAGTGATCAAGACCACCCAACTCAGGCCCTGGGAGATTTAATTACTATTGAAGAGCATCTGCCAGTTGGAAAAAAATTGGCTGAGGTGAAAATTGTCTTTGTTGGCGATGCAACCCAAGTTGCCGTTTCCACAATGCTATTTTGTGCTCAGATGGGCATGCAATTCATCCAATATGGGCCCCAGTCCAAGCATATGCCCAAAGACCTTTTAGCACGTGCCAAGAAGCTTGCCGCTGAAAGTGGCGGCTTGATTGAGGTCTCAGCAGATGACCAGGTTTTAAAAGGAGCCGACTTCATCTATACGGATGTGTGGTACGGTTTGTATGATCAGGAAATGGGTAAGGAAGAATACTTGAAGCTCTTCTATCCAAAGTATCAAGTTAATGAAGACTTGCTACAAAAGACGGCTAATCCCGAGGTTAAATTTATGCACTGTTTGCCGGCTAATCGCGGCGAAGAAGTAACAGCGGCAGTTCTTGAAGGTGATTCGTCAATTGCCTGGGAACAATCCGAAAACAAAAAGGCCGCCATGCGAGCAATTTTTGTCTATTTGCTCAACCCACAGCTGAAGTGCCCCACCAAGAATGAGGTTAAGCAGCTCCAAGCAGACCTGGACGATTTATTGGCTAGAGAAATATAAAAAAGCGTGAGTAAGGTGCGAATAACCATGCTCACGCTTTTGTTTTATTGGGATGGGTCCCCTGAGAGTCGAACTCAGATTTTAAGAACCGGAATCTTACGTGCGATCCATTACACTAAGGACCCAAATCAACACTTCAAATAGTATAACAGAAAAAAGCTAGAAGTTAAATTTTTTTGGTTAAAAATAGTTAAACTTGGGGTAACTGAAAATAGCGACTACTCCTTAACATGCTTTTGCTTGAATTATTCGTAGGAGGTTGTTATACTATAACTGTCGATTGAGGAATGAAGAATTATTAAGGTAAGTCTACGTTTCTCTTATATTTTTAGGAAGATTGGGACAAAAAATGACAAAACATGGGTCATAATTGTCCCACGAGGGAGGGGAAGCTAATGTACTCGGAATTTCCTGTGCTTGAGGCTCTCGTTCCTGACGTCTTAAAAGTCTTTCGGCAAAGATATCTTGTCCTTGAGCAGATTGAGCTGCATGCGCCAATTGGCCGTAGATATGTGGCTCAGGCGCTGGGACTTTCTGAACGCAATGTCCGTACGGAAACGGAGTACCTGCGTACTCTTGGTCTAATCGAGATTAAGAGCTTCGGAATGTTCATGACGGAAAAGGGTAAGAAGACTTTGCAGGATGCAGCACCTTTGATTGATCGCTTGTTTAACGCTCGCCAGACCGAAATTGATTTGGCCCGCAAGTTAGGCATTGAACGGACAATTATTGTTCCGGGTGACAGCGACCTTCAGGAACTAGTATATGAGCGTATGGGTGAAGAGCTGAATGCAGCTTTGGATCTACTCTTGCCACTAGGGCACTCAATTATTACAGTTTTAGGTGGTGCGGCCCTTGCCAAGTCAGCGAAGGACTTGTCTAAGAGTTTAAGTAAAAATCGACAACTTGAATTTGTACCGGGTCGCGGAGCCTTGGGCGAAGATGTGGCTTTTCAAAGCAACACAATCGTGCAAGAGATGGCGGCCGAGACGGGTGGTAAGTACAAGACTTTGTATTTGCCGGAGCAGGTTTCGTATGAAGCCTACAAGTCGCTAATTCGAGAGTCCACCTTTGCAGATGTGCTTGAAGATATTGCTAAGACAGATATCGTTATCCACGGTATTGGACTTGCCTTAGAGATGGCACGCCGCCGCGGGTATGATTCAATTCGGCTCTCTGAATTACGGGAAAAGAAAGTAGTCACTGAATGTTTTGGGTGTTTTTTTGACGGTGACGGTAAGATTGTCGATCGCGTGCAACAGGTTGGCTTGCAGTTCGAGGATCTAAACAAAATCCCCCACATATTTGCCTTTGCTTGTGGCGGCCATAAGGCCAAAGCAATTGAAGCTTATATGCCTAATGCTCCTCATCAAACCTGGTTAATTACTGATGAAGGAGCCTCAAAGCAGATTTTAAAGGAGAAGTAATTCTCATTTAAAATAATTGATGTTTACAGTTCTAAAATAGTTCTTAAGGAGGACTTTAGAAAATGACAGTTAAAATTGGTATTAACGGCTTTGGCCGTATTGGTCGTTTAGCATTTCGTCGGATTATGGATTTAGGTGAGAAGTCAAAGGATATTGAAGTTGTTGCAATTAACGACTTGACTACTCCAGCACTTTTAGCTCACTTACTTAAGTACGACTCAACTCATGGTACTTTCAACCACGAAGTTTCAGCTACTGACGATTCAATCGTTGTTGATGGTAAGAAGTACCGTGTATACGCTGAACCACAAGCTCAAAACATTCCATGGGTTAAGAATGACGGTGTTGACTTTGTTCTTGAATGTACTGGTTTCTACACTAGCAAGGCTAAGTCACAAGCTCACCTTGATGCTGGTGCCAAGCGGGTTCTGATTTCAGCACCTGCCGGTAACGACCTGAAGACGATTGTTTACGCAGTAAACGATGATACTTTAGATTCAAGCGACACAATTGTTTCAGCTGGTTCATGTACTACTAACTCATTGGCACCAATGGTTGATGCTTTGCAAAAAGAATTTGGTGTTAAGGTAGCTACAATGACTACTATCCACGCTTACACTTCAACCCAAATGCTTTTGGATGGCCCTGTACGTGGTGGTAACATGCGTGCTGCTCGTGCTGCTGCAGTTAACATTATTCCTCACTCAACTGGTGCTGCTAAGGCTATTGGCCTGGTTGTTCCAGAATTGAACGGTAAGGTTAACGGTCATGCACAACGTGTTCCAGTTACTGATGGTTCATTAACTGAATTGGTTTCAATTCTTGACAAGAACGTTACTGCTGATGAAGTTAACTCAGCAATGAAGAAGTACGAGAGTCCTTCATTCGCATACAACGATGACGAAATCGTTTCTAGCGACGTTGTTGGTATGACTGCTGGTTCAATCTTTGACCCAACTCAAACAATGGTAACCACTGCCGGCGACAACCAATTAGTTAAGACTGTTGCTTGGTACGACAATGAATACTCATTCACTTGCCAAATGGTTCGTACTTTGTTGAAATTTGCTACTCTTTAATCAATTAATTGATGATCTTTAAGTAGTAAAAGAGAAGGCGGAGGGGAATATTCTTCCTTCCGCCTTTTTTTCAAGAATAAGTAATTAACTAAAGAGAGGATAAAGATGGCTAAATTAATAGTTTCAGACCTAGATGTTAAAGATAAAAAAGTTTTGGTCAGGGTTGACTTCAATGTGCCGATTAAGGATGGAGTGATTGGTGACGACAATCGGATCGTTGCTGCCCTGCCAACTATCAAGTACATTATTGAAAATGGTGGTAAGGCAATTTTGCTCAGCCACCTGGGCCGGGTTAAGTCCGATGCTGACAAAAAAGAATTGACTTTGAAGCCAGTTGCTGACCGCCTAAGTGAAGTTTTGCAAAAGCCAGTAACTTTCGTACCTGAAAATGAAGGTAAGGAAGTTGAAGCAGCAATCAGCAAGATGAATGATGGCGACGTTGTTGTTCTGGAAAATACTCGTTTCCAAGACATTGACAACAGCTTTGGTAAGCGTGAAAGCAAGAACGACCCAGCGTTAGGTGAGTACTGGGCTTCTCTGGGTGACATGTATGTAAATGATGCCTTTGGTACCGCGCATAGAAGTCATGCCTCCAATGTTGGTATTGCAGAAGCCATGAAGAAGGCAGGCAAACCTGCCGCAGCTGGCTACTTGATGGAAAAAGAGATCAGGTTCTTGGGTGACGCCGTTGCCAACCCAGTACATCCGTTTGTAACTATCTTGGGTGGTGCCAAGGTTTCTGACAAGATTGATGTTATTACCAACTTGATTCCAAAGTCTGACCACATCTTAATTGGTGGTGGGATGGCATATACCTTCTTAGCTGCTAAGGGTCAGGAGATCGGTAAGTCATTGTTTGAACCTGATAAAGTTGACTTAGCTAAGAAATTATTGAAAGATGCTGCGGGTAAGATTGTCTTGCCAGTTGACAACTTGGCTGCAACTGAGTTCTCAAACGATGCTGCTCGTAAAGTCGTTGAAGGTAATATTCCTGAAAACATGATGGGCTTGGACATTGGTCCCAAGACTATTGCTAATTTCAAGGAAATCCTGAAAGATGCTAAGACTGTTGTTTGGAATGGGCCAATGGGTGCCTTCGAAATGCCAAACTTTGCCGAAGGTACATTGGAAGTCGGAAAATCCTTAGCTGAATTGTCTGGTGCAACTACTATCATTGGTGGTGGAGATTCAACTGCTGCAGCCAAGCAATTAGGGATTGCACCGCAGATCACCCATATTTCAACCGGTGGTGGTGCTTCTCTGCAATACCTTGAAGGTAAGGAATTACCTGGAATTGCCTGCATTTCAGACAAATAAGTTCTCAGAAAGGACGTAACATGCGTACACCAATTATTGCTGGTAACTGGAAGTTAAACATGAACCCAGACCAAACTAAAGAGTTTGTTGCTGCGGTTAAGAACAAGTTACCAAACCAAAACACCGTTGAAGCACTAATTTGTGCTCCAGCCGTTGACCTCGATGCCTTGAAAAAGGCTGCTGCTGGCTCCAACTTATTAGTCGGAGCAGAAAATGCCTACTTTGAAGATGAGGGTGCCTTCACAGGTGAAACTTCACCTAAAGTGTTAAAGGAAATGGGCATCGACTACTGTATCATCGGTCACTCAGAGCGGCGTGAGTACTTCCACGAAACTGATGAAGATATTAATAAAAAGGCCCAAGCTTTATTTGCTAACGGCGTAACTCCAATCATTTGCTGTGGTGAGTCACTAGAGACACGTGAAGCTGACCAGCAAGCAGAATGGGTTATTCAGCAAATCAAGGCGGCTTTAGCCGGTTTAACTAATGATCAAGTGGCTAAAGCTGTAATCGCTTATGAACCAATTTGGGCAATTGGTACTGGTAAGACTGCTAGTTCCGATCAAGCTCAAGAAATGTGCAAGACGATCCGTGATACGGTCAGAGACTTGTACAATGATGAGACTGCTGACAATGTTCGTATTCAGTATGGCGGTTCGGTAAATCCGGGCAACGTTAAGGAATTAATGGCTAAGCCAGACATTGACGGTGGACTTGTTGGTGGCGCCAGCCTAAAGCCTGATTCATACCTAGCTTTAGTTAACTACCAAGACTAGATTTTAACTATACAAAGTAAAAAAGCTCCTGCAAGTGCAGGGGCTTTTTGTGTATGGATTATTTTAAAATAAAATTTTGTTATTTTTTATTATTCTCAGCTTTAATCCATTAACATATTTGTGTTTGTGACCACTACCACGCGTTATTTTATTATTGATATGCAAATATAAATTGCAAAAAAAAAAAAATATAGTAAAATTTAATTGTTCGACAATCAGATTTTGCTGGAGTTAGCATCTAGCAATTTTTAGGAGGAAAAGATGCAAAATAAGAAAAAAACAAGAATTATAAGTGCTGCTGCCGCTTTGTTAGCGGTTAGTCCGATTTTTGCGACGACAGTATCAACTGTATTAGCTGATTCAATAGTCACTATTGATGCTGGAACAGTTACTAGCACTGCCGACGCTGCTACACTTAAGTTAAACGTCAAAAACGTTGCTGATTTAGTTTCCGGTAATGTTGCTTCTAAGTTGCAAGTGGCACTAGCTACACCAAATGTGCCAGCAGGTGCCAAAATAGAAGCAAAAGACGCAAAGGTTTACACTAATATTGATGCAGAACCAAATGGCAAAGGTATAGTGGGCGCTGGTTCTGAAGTTCAGAATTTTGCTGCGGGCTTTGAGTATTATGCTGCTACAACTGTTGATATTACTGGTTTAACTCCTGGTAAGACATATGAAATCACAGCCGGTGATGGTGTGTATAATCTTGAAGCTGACAACACAGGTAAGATTACCGGAATCGGCGTAATCAGTGATGCATTTAAACTTTTTGATAAAAGCAATAGTGGTACACCAATTGTTAAGGAAAAGAAGGAAGGAGGTTCAACAGTCACTTCAGGCGAAATCAAACTTGCTGCTACGGACACCAATGTTGATGCTATTGCCAAATTGATTACTGATAAATACGCTGTAGAAACTAATGGTAACGCATCAGCAGACTTTAAGAATATTCAAGATGACATTCGTGCCTCCCTTACTGATGCTGGTATTAATGTTAAGCCAAATGGTAGTTTTGCCCAACCAATGAAACCATTTAAGGTTACGTTGAATTTGTTAGCAGATAATGGTAATACTGCCACATTTGATACAATAGTTACTCCAGCCTTTATTGTTGAAGGTACGGCTTCACTTAAGTTAAACATCGACAACCTTGCTGACTTAGATGACAATGCACCTGCTACTAAATTGCAAACATCAGTGACGTCTTCAACTTTGCCGATAGGTGCTAAAGTTGAGAAGTCAGGTATTAAGGTTTACACTGACGTTGATGTAGAACCAAGTGGTAAAGGTTTAGTAGGATCAGGAACAGAAGTTACAAATCTTGCTAAAGGTACTGACTATTATGCAGCCACAACTCTTGATATTACTGGTTTAACTCCTGGTAAAATATATGAAATTACTATCGGTGATGGTACATATTACCTTGAAGCTGATAGTGCAGGTAAGATTACCGGAATCGGTGTAGTTAGCGATGCATTCAAGCTTTTTGATACTACTCTGACTGGTGAACCAGTTGTTAAAGAAAATAAGGCGGGTGGTGAAGTCGTTAAGTCAGGCTCTGTTGACCTGACTGCCGCAGACACCAATATTGCTGAAATCGCAGCTAAGATTACTGCTAAATATGCAGTATCAACTAATGGCACTCCAACTGAGAAAGCTGATTTTAAGGATCTTCAAGCTGATATTCGTGCAGCTCTCAGTGGTGTAGATGCTAACGGTAACTTTACCCAACCAGCAAACCCGTTCGATGTCATTTTGAACTTAATTGCTGATAGCGGTAAGACCGGAACTTTCAAAGTTACGGTTAATCCGGCAGTTGTTATTCCAGCACCTGTCAACCCAGGACCTGTTAGTGGTGGTGGGGCTTCCACTACTACTCCAGTAACTGGTGCTACTGATGGTTCTTCCAAGCCAGCTGAGGACAAGGTATCTAAGACTGTTATGCATAACGCATACATCTACGATCTACAGCACAAGCGTGTGGGCACTGAAACTTTACGTGCCTTCACTAAGGTTGATGTAGATAGTAAACCAGTTAAGCTTGAAGATGGTCGTCTGGCCTACAAGATTGCTGAAGGTCAATACGTAATGGCTGACAACATCGACGGTACTTCACGTGTCTTGAAGCATAATGCTTATGTCTACGATACGGGTAAGAAACGTGCTGACAAGCGTGTTCTGCGTAAAGGTAAGACTGTCATTACTTACGGTTCACCTTACAAATTCAAGAATGGTAAGCTCTACTACCGGATTGGTGGTCCTGCTAAGCAATACGTTAAGGTTGCTAACATTCGTTAATTAACTTTTTGGCAGTTAAAGTAAGCTACTAAATATAGAAAACCGGAAACGAGTTAGTCGTTTCCGGTTTTTTTCTTGAGGTGCAGACTTATGCGAAAAAAGCTTGCTATTTTGCCCATTTTAACTGATAATATATGAAAGATTCACTAAGGAGAGTAACAATGAAAAGAAAAAAATTGATACCACTGTTAGCGACTGTAATTACACTGAGTGCAGTTGGTGTGGAGGTTAGCCAAGCAAGTCAAGCAAGTCAAGTCCAAGCTGCTGACTGCAAGAAGGCTACGACCACTACTAAAAAGAAAAAGTATGGTTTAGACAAGGCTTTTGTTTTTCCGAAGTCATACCAGGGTAAGTGGTACAGTAGTAGCAATACAACTATTTATCCCCTTAACTTTCACCGGAGCGGCTTTGACGCGCCCTGGAATAACCAGTATATCAACGTTGTCAAGCTAGGCAAGATGAAGGGTACTAAGAAATACATTTGGCAGATGTCCCGGTCATGGGTAGAGCATAATATTACTGATATAGACCAATACTTACGTGGCAGTAAAGAAAAGAAGCGTGGGAATAACTGGATTGTAGTCAGTCCCGTTGATCAAAAGTTGCGTACGCGTGGTTATGCCTATACTGTGAAGAATGAAGTGTTGGATGGTAAGAAGCAAGCGGTGCTCTTTGAGTCAGCTCCAGGAACGGGTAAGGTAGTCAACCAATTCTTCAGGACCGAAGCACTGGCGCAAAAGTATGGCAGAGAAAAATTTGATAATATGAAGTATAGTTCAATTTTTTAAAACCATCACAAATGAGGCTAAATGCCTTATTTTGTTTTGAATTGAAAATTATTGTTTAGTAATACTTGTGTTATCAGGCAATTAATAAGATAATTAAACTCAGCAAATTTGAATGGAGAATAAATAATGAAACGGCAAAAAATCATTACGTTACTGGCGGCAGCCACTATTACTCTAACGACCGTAAGCGGTGTAGCAGTTAATGATGGTCAGCAAGTCCAGGCGGCTGCCAAGGGGAACAAGTATGGTTTTATCAAATTGTACACTTTTCCCAAGTCTTATCGAGGCACTTGGTACAATACTAGCTTTCTGAGCGGCAGCCCTATTACTATTCGTAAGACTTCTTTTGGGGCTTCAATTATTGGCAACCATATTAACGGTTACAAAGTTGGTAAGGTTAAGGGGACAAACAAGTATCCTTGGCAGATGTCCACTAGCTGGCAGGATGCCAATAGCGACATCTTTAATAAGAATGCGCGAATAACAGAAAAAACGATGCACGGTAGTAAGTGGATTGTTATTGGTATGGTTAATAAAAAGGCCCAGAATTTTGCTTTCACCGTTAAAACGGAAGTATTGAATGGTAAAAAACAAACCGTGCTTTTTAGAGCCAATGCAAGTAACGGCTTGGTTACTCACCAATATTTCTCTTCTCAAGCACTCGCCCAAAAATATGGCCAGCACCAGTTTAAAAATGTGACTTACCAGTAAATATTTCTTTATTAGGTAAGAGAAAAAGCTGTAACGAAACAGAAATGACGTTACAGCTTTTTGATTAAGGCAAATTTCAAGTTGAAGTGCAGGTAACTAATAATGAAATTACTTTTAACGGGTGATAGCATAATCGCCCGCAAAGAGGGGCTGCAAGAACCTCATATTAATAATGATATCAAGAAAAAAATACCCCAAGTTGAAGTAGTTAATACAGCAATTTCGGGTATTAATTCAGGAGCATTTTTGGCAATGTTGGCAGATTTAATTTTGAAAAAACCTCGTGGTGATAAACTGGCAATTTTACTTGGAACCAACGACTTGGCCTTACATAAGCAAGTCCCGCCGGAACGCTTTAAGCAAAATATTGAATTACTAGTTGCAAGTGTCATCTGCCAGTACTATCCGCCCAATGTGGTGCTTATTTCGCCACCAGCAGTTGATGAACGTAAGCAGAAAAAACGCAATAATAAGTTAGTAGAGCGCTATGCGGGCATTATCAATGAGGTTGCACACGTCTATCAGGTCAAGTTTGTCAACTTGTACCAGGCGATGATTAATGCGGGCGATTTGTCTAACCTGTGCCGAGGCGAGTTGGATGATGGGCTTCATTTCGGAGCGGCGGGATATGACCTACTGGCTAACTTATTGGTAGAGCAACTGACCAGGTAACCTTAAATTTGAAAACAACCGCCTAATTAAATTTTACCTTGTAGTTTCCACCGATGGGCGGGAAGGTAGGCAGGCGCAGCGGGGTAGTGTGCCACTGGGTAAAGAGAGTTGCACAAAGTAAGATAAAGGGTACGTCTTCGGGCCGGGCAATGTCACAAGTTAAGACGACCCCGCTTTTTTTCATTTCGGTTTTGACAGTTGCTACTTTCTTCAGACCGGTAATGAACTTGTAGCTACCATTTCTGATACTACCGGTAACTAGGTAGTTGAGCCTGGTAAGGTAGAAGAGATTGGCTGCTCGGTTGTTCAAGCGCTTGACTTTGACCAGCGAGTGATTGACCACATCAATTGTAAAGGAGGCAATTAGTCCGTTGCCGTCAGTGTAGAGGCGGCCAATTTCTTTACCCGTATTGGTTTTTAAATAAAGGGTATGGTTAGGATTGTCCAGGTTGCCCTGGATAATGTAGCGAATCTTGCCCTTGTCGTTAGCTACCGGAATCTGCCCGTATTCCCGCTTTTGAGTTAACTCTAAAAAATAGCGCATCATAGTACCCCTATTCTTTTCGATTATTGCTAATAAATTCCCTTAAAACAGCAGCTACGCCATGATCATTATTTGACTTAGTAATTACTTGAGCTAGTTCCTTGATCACCGGAACGGCGTTGCCCATTGCCACACCGGTTCCCGCCGCTTCGATCATGCTGGCATCATTTAGGTTGTCGCCAATAGCTGCGATTTCTGCACGTTTAAGTCCCTTTTGGTGGGCATAATCAAGGAGGGCCCGCCCTTTTTGAGCCTGGGCATCGTTAATTTCAATGTTAGCGGCGGCGCTGGAAGTGACTACTACCCCGCCAAGTTGCATAATTTCTGCTTTGGCTGCGCTAAAGGCTGCTGGTCCACGACGGTCAAAGGCAATTATTTTCATTATTTCAACTTGGGGATTGGCTAAGAGGTCACCGAAGTCACTTACTTCGACCATGCTGCGCATTGCGTCACTTCCTGCTGAAGTTGCCACGGCTTTTTTAAAAGAGACCTGCTGGTTTAATGCAACCAGTGAGTGTGCCAGATTGACGATGCGTTGACTGACATCCGTCGAATAGATCTGCTCTGTAGTCACTAACTCGAAGTAAATGTGGTGCCGGGCCAGGATTGCTGCCACCGCCCGGACCTTGGGAGCGGGGAGGGTGTGTTTAACCTGCAAGTTACCTAGCCGGTCAAAAACCAGTGCGCCATTAAGGTTGATAAAGCCAGTTTGGAGGCCGTAAGCTGCAATTGTTCGACGTGATTGACTAGGGGCTCGTCCTGTGGCCACCAGAAACTCAATACCATTTGTTTGGGCTGCTCGGATTGCGGCTACATTTTCGGCCGATATGGCCAGATCACGATTGAACAAGGTTCCATCCAAGTCGCAAGCTACTAACTTAATCAAAAATATCCCAGCTCCTTTCCAGCTTCCCCGTTAATTAATTTCATGATACCATAAAACTAGTGAAAGTGAGGCGGTTTAAAAAATGAAAAAGTTTATTGGTAATGACTGGGATGAAGTTTTGGCTCCAGTCTTTGAAAGTGAAAAGTATCAGCACTTACGTGAATTTTTAAAAAAAGAATACGCCACCAAGCAAATTTTCCCCGACATGTATCATATTTTTACTGCCTTTAAATTAACGCCATTTGCTCAAAGTAAAGTGGTTATTTTGGGTCAAGACCCTTACCACAATCCTGGACAAGCGACTGGCATGAGCTTCTCCGTAATGCCGGGCGTGAGTTTACCGCCGTCACTAAAGAATATCTACCAAGAATTGTACGATGACGTGGGTTGTCTTCCGGTTCAGCACGGTTACCTCAAAAAGTGGGCTGATCAGGGTGTACTAATGCTCAATGCGGTTTTGACCGTGCCATACGGTCAAGCTAATGGCCACCAAGGCCAGGGTTGGGAAGAAGTAACTGATGCTGCAATTAAGGCTTTAAGTGACCGGGGACGGATAGTTTTTATTCTGTGGGGGAGATACGCTCAAAATAAGATTACCCTAATTGATCAGGACAAAAACGTGGTAATTAAGTCAGCCCATCCTAGTCCGTTTTCAGCTGACCGGGGATTTTTTGGATCGAGACCGTTCTCACGGTGTAATGCAGCTTTGAAGGATTTTGGGGCAACCCCTATCGACTGGCAATTACCTGAACAAATTACACAAGCAGATTTAGCATAGGTGGAATAATAATGAGTATTTTTGAAGTATTAAAGTCTAAATTAAACGATGCTCCGCAAAAATTGCGGATTGTTTTTCCGGAAAGTGAAGATATCAGGGTCTTGCGAGCTGTGCAGAGACTAGTAGCAGAAAACTTGCTGGAGCCGGTTTTGCTGGGCCAGCCAAAACGGGTTAAGGAAATAGCCCGGCAAGCAGGCCTCAACTTAGACAAGATAATAATAGTGCAACCTGACGCTGATGACCGGATGGTCGCGGCTTTTGGTCAAGCGCGGGGAAAGCGTATTTCTGAAGAAGAAGTAAGAACTGCCTTGCGGGACGATAACTACTTTGGCACAATGATGGTCCAAATGGGTGATGCTGACGGGATGGTTTCTGGGGCCACGCGTTCAACAGCGGCAACTGTACGACCAGCACTGCAGCTAATTCACGCAGCGCAAGGAATGAAGCGGATTTCAGGGGGCTTCATTATGGAACGGGGCGAAGAGCAATATGTTTTTGCTGATTGCGCAATTAACCTTGATCCAGATAGTCAGACGCTGGCGGAAATTGCCTACCAGTCTGTTCAGACAGCAAGAATGATTGATCTTGAACCGCGGGTGGCTTTTTTGAGCTTTTCAACCAAGGGCTCGGCCAAGGGTGAGATGGTCGATAAAGTCGTAAAAGCAAGTGAATTATTTAAGCAAAACCATCCTGAAATTATTGCTGATGGGGAGTTGCAGTTTGATGCTGCCTTTGTGCCAGAAGTTGCAGCTGCCAAGTCCTCCCAATCTCCTCTCAAGGGGCGGGCTAATGTTTTTATCTTTCCTGAATTACAGTCGGGCAATATTGCATATAAAATCACGCAGCGCCTAGGAAACTTTACGGCAATTGGCCCGATTCTACAAGGCATTGCCCAACCAATCAACGATTTGTCTCGGGGAGCCAGCAGTGAGGATATTTATGATATCGCCATCTTGACTGCAGCCCAAGCGCTAGTAGGGAGATAAAAGATGAAGCTGAGGATTAATTCGCCGGTAGAAATGAAAAAAGTGGGCGCAATTATTGCAGGGACAGCTCAACCGCACGATATCTTGTTATTAACCGGTGACTTGGGCGCCGGTAAAACCACGCTGACCCAGGGAATTGCTGGTGCATTAGGAGTTAAACGGCCAGTCAAAAGCCCAACATTTACCATTGTGCGTGAATACCGCGAAGCCAGTTTGCCAGTTTTTCACATGGATTTTTACCGCCTTGAGGCAGATGACTTGTCTTCGATTGACCTGAGCGCTTATTTGGCAGAACCGGGTTTGGTCATTATTGAGTGGCCAGAAGTAATCAAGGCAGAGCTGCCGGATGAATACTTGCAACTGGTTATTAGCCGGATTGATGATAGCTGGGATTCTACCAAACGTGTCGTTGAATTTCGCCCTCGTGGGTTAAGAAACGAGGGCTGGGTCGAAACTATTTTGCAAAAAGTTGAATAAAAAACCAGGACAGTCTACCGTCCTGGTTTTTTAAATTTGATAAACCAAATTTTTCAGTGCCTCATCACCGAATCGTTTATTTTGCGCCAGCAGAATTCCCGCACAGGCCTCGCTATCGCTCAAAGCGTTGTGATGGTGCCATAATTCAACACTGAGCGCCTTAGCGACTGTATCGAGCTTGTGGTTGACCAGGTCCGGTTCGAAAACCTTGCTTGTTTGCAGGGTATCGATAACAAAGTAATGTGGTTCCTGGATATCATAGCGGGTCAGGCTTTGTCTCATGACATTGGTGTCAAAACGGGCATTATGCGCACAAACTAGCATGCCCGGTTGAAATAGATTTTTGATTTGTGGCCAAACTTCGGCCATCGTTGGCGCGTCTGCCACGTCAGCCGCAGTAATATCATGAATTTGAATATTGCGTGCATCAAAGGGCATTTGTGGATTGATGACAGTATAAAAGCGGTCGACAATTTGGTTGTTCCGCACCATGACCAGAGCCAGCGAACACGCGCTTTCTGGATGCCGGTTGGCGGTTTCAAAGTCCATTGCAATAAAATTCATTTTTTCTCCTTTAAAACTTAATTTTAGTATAACATAGGATGAAGCCGATCGCTGATTGCGGTAAAATAGAAAAAGACATATTAAAGGGGATAAAAACTTTGGAGTTATTCGAGCTTGCAAAAAAAGGAATAAAAATAGAAAAACAAGTTCCGCTCAGTCGCTACTCGTTTACAGAAACGGGGGGGCCAGCAGAATATTTGGCTTTTCCCAAGACTTTAGCTGAATTAGAACAGTTGGTTGCCGCTGCCCGCAACGAGCGACTTCCCCTGACGATAATTGGTAATGCATCCAACTTAATTATTCAAGATGGTGGCATCGCTGGATTAGTGCTTATCTTAACGGCCATGAAGCAGATTAGAATTGACCAAGATCAAGTAACTGCACAAGCCGGGGCTCGTATTATTGATACGGCCTTTACCGCTGCCCAGTGCAAGCTGACTGGTCTGGAATTTGCAGCTGGTATTCCAGGTAGCGTTGGCGGTGCTGTTTTTATGAATGCCGGTGCCTACGGTGGCGAAGTGTGTGATGTGGTCCAGAGCGTTAGAGTTTTGACTCGTACTGGTGAGTTTAAGTGTTACACGAACGAAGAAATGAAGTTTTCATACCGTCATTCTGTGGTGCAGGAAAATGGTGATATTGTAATCGAGGCTACCTTTGCATTGCAGCATGGTAAAAGAAATAAGATCTTGGCTGAGATGAACTATTTGAATGCATTGCGGCAGTATAAGCAGCCCCTGGAATACCCCTCTTGCGGCAGCGTCTTTAAGCGGCCAACTGGTTATTATGTGGGTCCCTTAATTATTAAGGCCGGCTTGCAAGGAAAGCAAATTGGGGGTGCTCAGGATTCGACCAAGCATGCCGGATTCATAGTTAATAAGGGCGCAGCAACTGCGACGGATTATCTTGATTTGATTCATTTGATTCAGCAAAAGGTAGATGAACGTTTTGGCATAAAGCTGCATACTGAAGTTAGGATTATTGGCAAACCAGCTGATTGAGGAGGGGGAATTTAGCAATAATGGAAGGAATACCCATGCATTTTAACATCGCAAATATTTTATCGTGGCGCAGTCTGTCACTTATCCTCGATGTATTGATTATCTGGTTCTTGGTCTATCACTTAGTGGTGTTGATCAGAGGGACCAAGGCGGTTCAACTTGCTAAAGGAATTGTCCTGATTTTTGCCGTCAGGATTATTGCCGGTATTTTGCAACTGCACACAACAACGTGGTTGATTGATCAGATTGTTTCCTGGTCTGTGGTCGGCATTATCATTATTTTCCAACCAGAAATCAGGCGTGGTCTTGAACACCTTGGCCGCTTACCAATCTTTGGTGAGCGCGAAGACAGTCAGCGTGATGAATCACTCAAATTCATTGATGAACTTGACAAGTCGATTCAGTACATGTCCAAGCGCAGAATTGGTGCGCTGATTACAATTCAACAGGAGACGGGTCTTGATGACTATATTGAAACGGGCATCAAGTTGAATGCCCATGTTACTGGCGAATTGTTGATTAATATTTTTATTCCCAATACTCCACTACACGACGGTGCCGTCATTATCGATAAGGACCACAAGATTGCTGTGGCAGCGGCTTATCTGCCTTTGTCAGATAGCAGCATGATTCCTAAGCGCTTGGGAACTAGGCACCGGGCTGCAGTTGGGATTTCTGAGGTGACAGACGCAATTACAATTGTTGTTTCTGAAGAAACAGGTGGTGTGACCATTACTCGTAATGGCCGGTTGTTGCTCGATATGACCCGTGAAGAATATTTGAAATACTTAACGGCGCAATTGGTGCCAAAACAACATAAAAATGAAAAATGGTACCAAAAAATTGTCCGTAAAATCTGGAAGTGGGGTGCTGATCGATGAAGAATTTTTGGAGAAAGTCCTGGGTCATCAGCTTGATGTCGCTTCTAATTGCGGTTTTGCTGGTGATTTATGTCAATTATTCACAACAGGGTTTTCTGATCCAGGGGCAGAGTGAGCGTACTAAACAAACGGCTAACAAAAGCCAAACAATTTCAGTTCCTTTGCAAGTTTCAGTTGATACCGACAAGTATTATGTCATTGGCTACCCTGAAAAGGTAAGTGTTACTCTAGAGGGGTCGACGGCACTAGTTACTTCAACCGTTAATACGCAAAACTTCCGTGCTTATATCGATTTGACTGCTAAAAGTATTGGCGAACATTCCGTTAGGGTAAAAATGACGGGAATCAGTAGCCAACTATCATACTCAATTAGCCCAAAAACAGTCCATGTCAATATTCAGCGGCGGAAGTCGACCACTATGCCTATTCAAATGGAGTATAATAAGAATGCCATTGCTGAAGGGTATAAATTGGGGCATACCAGTGTTTATCCGCAACAAGTCGAAGTGACCGGTGCACGTAGCGAGGTTGACCAAATTGACCAAATTGTTGCCAAGGTCGTTTTGCCTAATGGAATCGATCATCCTTATGAACGCCAGGTTAATTTGATTGCGGAAGATCGTAATGGTCGGCAACTTAACGTTGTGATTGAACCAGCCACCGCTAAGGTGACTATTCCAATCTCAGTTGTCAAGAAGACGGTCAAAGTGAAAATTGAGCCCAAGCATGAACAGACGGATAAGGTATACTCGCTGACTGCCAAAAGTAGTCAAGTAACGATATATGGAAGTGAAGAAACCCTGGCCAAGATAAAGCACTTAAAGGTTCCAGTTGACTTAAGCAACGTTGCTTCTTCAACTGTCAAGACTGTAACTCTGGCCTTGCCCCATGGTATTGTCAAAGCGAACCCAAGTCATCTGGTTGTGGAAGTTAAAGTTGAGAATATCAACGATTCGAAAAAAACACACGGTAAATAAAAAATGAGAGGTAGTTTTTATGTTGAAATATTTTGGCACTGATGGTGTGCGCGGAGTAGCTAATCGTGACTTGTCACCTGAAATGGCCTTTAAATTAGGGCGTGATGGTGGCTATGTCTTAACCAAGAATAAAGCTAAAGATGAGCAGGCTAAGGTTTTGGTATCACGCGATACGCGAATTTCTGGCCAGATGTTAGAATACGCTCTCATCTCTGGCTTGTTGTCGGTGGGAATTGAGGTTTTAGAAGCAGGTGTAATCACCACCCCGGGTCTGTCTTACCTTGTGCGTGCACAGGGCGCTGATGCTGGTGTCCAAATTTCAGCTTCACATAATCCCGCTGAGGATAATGGTATCAAGTTTTTTGGTAGTGATGGCTTGAAGCTTTCCGATGAAATGGAGGAAGAAATCGAAGCATTGTTTGATGCTGAAGTGGACACTTTACCCCGGCCATCTGCGAAAGGTTTGGGCTCAGTGACTGACTTTCATGAGGGTAGTGCGAAGTATTTACAATTTATCGAAAATACTATTCCAGAAGACTTGGACGGTATTAAGGTTGTGATTGATGGAGCAAATGGTGCGGCCAGTAGCCTCATCTCGCGCTTATTTGCTGACTGCGGAGTTGACTTCACTACGATTGCCACCCACCCTAATGGATTAAATATTAATGATCATGTTGGTGCAACTCATACGCAAAAGTTACAGGAAGAAGTAGTTAAACAGGGCGCTCAGTTGGGACTTGCCTTTGACGGCGATGCGGACCGCTGCATTGCCGTGGATGAGCATGGTAAGGAAATAGACGGGGACCACATTATGTACATTCTTGGCACCTATCTTGAAGACAGTGGTCGGTTAAAGAAGGATACAATTGTGACTACGGTCATGAGTAACCTGGGCTTTACTAAAGCGCTTGAGCGACGTGGAATTAAAAATATCCGCACGCAGGTTGGTGACCGCTACGTTTCGGAAGAAATGCGCGCAAACGGATATAACCTCGGTGGTGAACAATCTGGTCATGTGATTATGAGTGATTACCATAACACCGGAGACGGGATGCTCACCGGTCTGCACTTAATGCTAGTAATGAAGAAGACGGGAAAATCCTTAACAGAGTTGTTACAAGATTTCAAAGATTATCCCCAGTGCTTGGTTAATGTACCGGTTACTGACAAAAAGAATTGGCAAGAGCATCAGGCAATTCTTGATGTAATCGAAGCAGTAGAAGATGAGATGGCCGGTGATGGTCGTGTCTTGGTCCGACCATCTGGTACCCAAGAACTTCTCCGGGTAATGGCTGAGGGCCCGACTCAAGCAGAAACAGATGCCTATGTTAAGCGTATTACGGACGTCGTTGAAAGAGAAATGGGCGTTTAACAGACAACCAAAACAAAAGAAGCAGGAAATTTTCCTGCTTCTTTTGTTTAAGCGCAATGGCTCTCCCACTTAGTATATACCAATTCAAATATTATAGCTTGACCAATTTTATTAAATATCATATTATTGCTGTTGTAACTAAAATAATTTTTTAAACCAATTTGTATTTATGACTATACCAAAGGAGAAAAACATGTGTGGAATTGTTGGAATTGTCGGAAAAGCTGCTAGAGAAGCGGTCCTAAATGGACTGTCTAAATTGGAATACCGCGGTTATGATTCAGCCGGTATCTATCTGAATGACTTACAGGGTAATGAATACTTAACTAAAGCGGTGGGCCGCATTCAAAACCTTAAAGATAAGATGAAGCCAACTGAGCAGGGCACAGTCGGTATTGGCCATACCCGCTGGGCAACTCACGGCAAGCCAACTGTGGATAACGCGCATCCTCAGTTTGATGAGACTAGGCGTTTTTACCTAGTGCACAATGGTGTGATTGAGAATTACCAGGAAATCAAAAACGAATACTTGTCAGGAGTCGACTTTGAGTCCGCTACCGATACTGAAGTAATTGTACAATTAATTAGTAAAATAGCCAGGGAAGAAAAGACCGATGCCTTGATGGCACTGAAAAAGGCCCTGCAGCTGATTAGGGGGTCGTACGCTCTGCTGCTTGTTGATAATACTCAACCTGATCATATCTATATTGCCAAAAACAAGTCACCACTAATGTTGGGACTGGGAGCTGGCTTTAATGTGATTGCTTCTGATGCATTGTCGGTTTTGGATCAAACCCAGACTTTCATTGACCTTCAAGACCAAGAGGTGGGCGATATTACCCCAAATGATTATCGCCTTGAAACTATCACTGGTAGTAGAGTTGAACACCGCGAACACGTTTTAACGATTGATCCTAATGCTGCTTCTAAGGGTACTTATGAGTTTTATATGCTTAAAGAAATCAGTGAACAGCCAAGCGTCTTACGGCATTTGGACCAGTTCTATCTAGATGATAAAGGGGAGCCCCAAATTGACAAAGCGATTCTAACGGCTTTGGCGCAGGCGGACCGACTCTACATCTTTGCAGCCGGTACTAGTTACCACGCCGGCCTGGTGGGGCAGGCATTATTAGAACATCTGACGGATCTTCCTACGGAGGTTGGCCTGGCCTCTGAGGCCGGATATCACTTCCCGATGATGTCTAAACACCCCTTCTTCATCTTCTTGTCACAATCGGGTGAAACAGCTGATTCCCGAGTAGTTTTGCAGGAGGCTTTGAAACGCAAGATTCCCTGCTTAACCTTAACTAATGTGCCGAATTCAACGCTAGCTCGCGAAGCTGATTATACCATGTCACTTGAAGCTGGCCCTGAAATAGCGGTTGCGTCAACCAAGGCGTATACGGCTCAGGTTGCCCTTGAAGCTATTTTAGCTAAGGCATTGGGAGAACAACTTGGCAAGCAAAAAGCGCGGGACTTTAGCTTGCGAACAAACTTGGCCCTGGCGGCTGAGGGTATTGAAGAAGTGATTTCTGATCAAAAGCGACTTGAGCAATTGGCCCAAAAATATCTAATTCCATCACGTAATGCCTTTTACATTGGCCGTGGCATTGACTATCCGCTTGCTCTAGAGGCAGCTCTGAAACTGAAAGAGGTTTCATACATCCAGACCGAGGGTTTTGCCGCGGCTGAGCTCAAGCATGGAACGATCTCTTTAATTGAGCAGGGCACGCCAGTCATTGCTTTAATCAATGATCCTGTAACTAGTGATCTGATGCGCGGTAATATCCAAGAAGTGGTTGCCAGAGGAGCAAGTGTGATTACGATTGCCAGCAAGGAGCTGGCTAAGCCTAATGATGATCTTGTACTTCCACAGCTTGACTATTACTTACGGCCGCTAGTCAGTGTGGTTGTTAGTCAGCTGTTAGCCTATTTTGCATCCAAGGATAAGGGCTTAGATGTTGATAAACCGCGTAACTTGGCTAAGAGCGTGACTGTTGAATAAAAAGATCAAAATAGAATATTTTATGAAAAAGTCGTAAGTTATTACGACTTTTTGTATAATAAAGAAGATAATGTAAAAATTGGGGGAAAATAGTTTGGCAATTAAATTAATCGCAGTTGACCTTGATGGCACCCTGCTCAACAGTAATAATCAGATTTCACCAGAAACGGAAAAAGCCTTAAGACAGGCTAGCAGTCAGGGGATTCTAGTGGTACTGGCCACGGGGCGACCGTTATCTGGTGCAATGACTTTTAATCGGCAACTTGGGCTTGCGGGCCAAAAGCAATATAATATTGTTTTTAACGGCGCGGTTATCCAGGACTTAGCTGGTAATGTGCTCATGAACCAGGAAATGAATTACCATGATTTTTCCAATTTGCGGCGTTTGCAAAGGCTTGCCAAAGTTAACTTACATTTTGAAACACCAGAATGTTTTTGGACCTGTGATCGTGATCTGGGAGCGAATCTGGCCATTAATGCTGCGGTCAACAATGAACTGGTTAAGGTGAGGAAGCCAGAAGAGATTACTCAAGACTTTACTTTTAACAAAGTAGGGTTTAGCGTGATCAAAGAAGAACAAGAAGTGGACAAGCTCTGGCAGAATATTCCAGAATGGGCCTTTGCCAAGTATGATATTGTGCGTAGCTTTTCAAGTGTGATTGAAGTTAACCTCAAGGACGCCTCCAAGGGTAATGCACTAATTCAACTGGCTGACCGGCTCAAGCTTGATCAGCAGCAGGTAATGGTTTTTGGCGATCAGGGCAATGATATTTCGATGTTTGCCAACCCTAATTTCCAAAAAATTGCCATGGGCAACGCAATCGAAGAAATTAAACAGGAAGCGGATTACGTAACAGCTGATAATGACAGTGAAGGAATAGCTAAAGCGCTGAAAAAGTTTGTTCTATAATAAACTGAATTGAGTTGATGATAATGGTAAAAACTAAAGAACAAAATATTTCCGAGGCCGAATGGGAAGTTATGCGAATAGTATGGACGTTAGGGGAAATCCACGCTGGAGATGTAATCCAGCAGCTTCAAGCAAAGAAAAACTGGTCTGAATCAACGATTAAGACTTTAATGGGACGGTTAGTAAAGAAGGGCTTGCTCGGTACGCGTAAGGATGGCCGGCGCTTTGTCTATTCAGCTACGGTTAACCAGGTTCAGATGATGACTCGGGTTACAACTGAGATGATGCAGCACATGTGTGATATGCATAAGGGCCAGGTAATGATTGAAATTTTGCAGGGCATGCCGCTGTCTAAAGGTGACATTGCAACTATTCAAGCAGAGTTGACTAGTAAAGAAAAGCATGCACCTGATCAGGTCAGCTGTAACTGCCTGATTTCAGACCAGCATGATTGTTAGTAATGGTAAATTGGCATAAGGAGAAAAATGGTTGATGAAATCTAGTAATATTTTGGTGCGGATAATTTTTGTTGCCCTGGTTTGTGTGTCAGGGTTCATGTTGTTACGCAGTCCCGTAACAATCAATGAACCGAATGTTCACGGAATGGCTAAAACAGCCTTGAAGAAGGCCGTTGATGAAAAGGGGAATACAAGCGTAAAGGATTCTCTCCAGTTAGCTCAAAGTTTTGGTTTAATCGATAAGGTAATTGACCAATTGCCACAGAAATACCACTACGATCTCTCATATATCAGCTTGTACAAGCTCAGTGCCAGCTACCAGGAGAATGGGGAAATAACTGCTGAAAATTTAAACTTACCAGAAAAAAATGAGATTCAAAAAGCAGTCAACTCCGGGATGACGGCAAAGATTAATGAGTCACTTGACCAAAATTCAGACCAGCTCAAGCAGGGCATTAGCCTATTCCACTACTTTTGCCTGGGTATCCTTATTGTTCTTATCTTAGCTGCGGTATTGGGCTTGTTTGGCAAGAGTTGGGCAGCCGGCGCGCTGCTTTTGGCAGCAGTTGCTTCCTTTGGGATGTTACAATATTTTGCCAATAGCTTTGTCCGCGGTTTGCAGACTGAGTTAGATAAAAGTATTACGCTGGCAACTTCTTCATCACTTTGGCTGGGGTTGGCGTTAGGTGTTCTGACTTCTGTCGGCTGGATCATATACACGCGGTTAAATAAAAAAGAAGTAGTAAAAGAATAAGTAAAAAGCTTACCAAGTAACTGGTAAGCTTTTTTAGTGCGAAGAATTAGATGATAGCTATTAATATAATTAAAGTGTGATAAAATAAGAATGATAATTTTAGCTATATTAATAAGGAACAAAAAATGTATTACTTTTTAAATAACCGCTTAGACCCTAACAGTTCAGGAATAGAACATGCTGAAGTTAAAAGGTTGAAGTTATTTAAGCAAAATGGGGTCAGCGCCAAAATTGTGATGTCTGAATTTAACCGTTTTGCTCACCGGAATTTGCCACTGTATGGCCTGACTGATGCTGACTATGTCAACATGTTTGATTTTTTCGCGGGTACGGTAAATTATGAATATCAAGCAATGGCGATTGAAGACTTGTCGATCGCTGAGCATTTTCAGGTTAAGCAAGTGCCAGTTGGCTTTGAAGTTTATGATGATGATCGCAAAACCATGGAAATTGTCTTGTTTGCGGACAACAATATTGACACCATTCGCTATTACAATGCCGATAATAATTGTACTAAGGCAGACTTTTATGATACGCGTGGGTTTCGCAGTCTGACCCAAATCTACGACACTGGTGATGGCCATCTTAGCTACGAGCAGTTCTACCGGCCGAATGGCACCATTTATTACGAAATTTCTTATGAGCAAAGACCCAATTGGTTATCTGCAACTAATTTGCAGTTGGTCGATCTTGAGGGTAAGTTGCACTCGCTAATGAATAGTAGCCAGGCTTTCAGGATTATGTTGGATGAGTTGAACCAGCAAGATGGCACTGAAAAATCGACCTTTATATCGGACCGGAGCAATATTACAAATATTCCCATGGTCTATATGAAGACACCAGCTCGCAAAATTGAGCATTTCCACAGTATTCATTATCAGGATTACGATGATCCAGCTTCTCCACTTTCCTATAATTCGATTTCTAATAAAGAACAACTTAGTCGCACAGACTTAATTATCACACCAGGGGAACAGCAGGCTGCAGATATGCGTGCTCGCTTGCATACTCATGTTCCAATTGTTGCCATTCCGGTGGGAATTATCCCAGACGAGCAATTACAGGCGGAGCATGTTTCGATGAGTGAGCGCGAGGCAGGTAAGATTGTTATCGTAGCCCGACTTTTCCATGAAAAGCGTTTGGATGATGCCATCAAGGCCTTTGCGCAGGCCTACCAGACTAACCGTGCTTTGACGCTTGATATCTATGGTTATGGTGATGGCAGTGATAATTATCAGGAAGAAAAAATGTTAAAAAAGCTGGTTAGTGACTTAGAACTGGAGCGGGTAGTCAATTTTAAAGGATATTCGCAGGACATGGATAGCGTTTATAATAGTGCCCAGTTATTATTGCTCACCTCACGTTATGAGGGGGCATCGCTTGCGATAGCAGAAGCGCAAGCCCATGGGGTACCGGTGATTTCATATGATATTAACTATGGGCCAGCTGACTTAATCGCTGATGGAACAAGCGGCTTTCTAGTTAATAATGGTGCTGTTAATGAATTGGCAAATAAAATCAGCGAATTTTTTGCCGATGCAAGCATGCGCGGACAAATGAATGGGGCTGCCTACGAAAACAGCAAGCGCTTTTCAGGTAGTAACATTTGGCAATCTTGGAAAAAGTATGTCATTGATACTGAATAATCTGCAGGCAAAACCGTCTTTAAGCTAAGGACGGTTTTTTGTTAACTATTTTTATTGCAAAGAAAACTTTTTTAAGGTACCATAGTCATTTAGTTAGTTTGCTAACTAAATTTGCTAGGAGAAATTTTAATGCAAAGAAAATTAGATGCAAAGTTGATTTGTTCAATTTTTGCGGCTGGATTGATGTCTTTTTCGGGGGTTTTGATTGAAACAGCAGGGAATGTGACTTTTCCGGTTTTAATGAGTGAATTTCAGATTAATATGGCGACCGTCCAGTGGATGACCACGGGGTATTTATTGATTGCCTCGATTGTCATGCCATTGTCCGCATATTTAAAGCGAAATTTCCATTCACGGCAATTGTTTGTTACGGCAGCCGTCCTTTTTATTATTGGGTTGGTAATTGATGCGGCGGCGCAGTCCTTTGCCTTTTTGGTAATTGGTCGAATTGTGCAGGGTGCCGCTGCCGGTATTGCGATTCCCTTAATGTTTAATATTATTTTGGAAAGAACGCCTCTTGACAAAATTGGCCTGTTGATGGGCATTGGAACGATGATTACCGCTGTTGCACCGGCCTTGGGGCCGACCTTTGGTGGAGTGGTAGTTAACCTACTCGGCTGGCGTTATATCTTTATTTTTATGGTTCCGGTCATGATTATCTCTTTAATCATGGGGTTAATGTCAATTCCTCACGACTCAAGTTCAATTAAGCGTACGAAACTTGACTGGGCTGGGGTTGGCAGTATTGCGGTGAGTTTTGTGGGCTTAATTCTCGCCTTTAGTAACTTAGCAACTGTCATGCAAAATCCGGTACTCTTTCTGGCGCCACTACTTGTTGGTATTGTGGGATTAATTGTTTTTATCCGTCACTCATTAAAAGTGACCAGTCCATTAATTAATATTCGAGTGTTTAAAAAGTTGAAATTTACGCAAGGATTAGGTGCGTATTTTATTTTTCAGATTAATACTCTGGGCCTGTCCTTTATCTTGCCTAATTACGTGCAAATTGTTAACCGGATGACGGCCATGACCGCCGGTCTGTTGCTATTAACTGGTGGGTTAGTGGGGGCAATTGCTTCACCTGTTGGTGGACGCTTACTCGATAGTTATGGTCCGCGCAAGCCAATTATGACTGGTGCCATCTTGGAAATTATTGGTGCAATCCTATTCTGCGCCTTTGCTTCATCATTGACTGCTGGCCAAATTATTTTCTTTTATGCAGTGACCATGTTGGGTATTGGCTTGGTAATGGGTAATATCATGACTGCTTCACTCAATGCGCTTAAGCAGGATGAAAACACAGATGGTAATGGTTTGTTTAACATGACCCAGCAATTTGCTGGTGCAGTTGGAACTTCAGTTGTTTCAGCGATTATGCAATTTGCCCAACAAGTTAGCGGTAAGCAAAGTACGGCAGGCAAGTTGATTGATGGTGCCCAAACCGGATTAATCTTTTTACTGATTTTGGTCGTTGGAGGTGTATACTTGCTGTATCAAGCAACAAAACGACTTAAGACAAGGAAGTAAGTAATGAACAGACTAGGGTTGATTTTACAACGAGTACAGAATACTTTTAATCGTAATGTCGATCAATATGCTAGAGGCCTTGGACTCACGGGCATGCAGATGTTAATTATTGAATACTTGGCTTCGCTTACTGGCCAACGAACAATTTATCAAAAAGACATTGAACATGAATTTAATATTCGTAAGTCAACGGCAACTAACATTTTGCACCTGATGGAGCAAAGAGACCTAATTATTAGGGAAGTTGACCAGCAGGATACGCGTTTTAAGGCAGTTCGATTGACTGCTAAGGCGGTTAAGTTGAAAGAGCAAATTACTACCTACTTTATTAATTCTGAGGAAGAAACGGCTAGAATTCTAGGCGATCAGACCAAGCTGGAATTGATGGAGAATTTGCAAAAGTTGGACCAAACTTTGGCTGAAAAGTAAAAAACTAGTCATTACACTTGGGGTGTAGTGACTAGTTTTTTAATGTCTTTGATTATCTTTCGTTACCGCTCGTAGTTTGGTGCTTTTTTTGTAATTTGAACTTCGTGGGGGTGAGATTCTTGTAAGCCTGCATTAGTGATCCTAACAAACTGGGCATTTTCTCTTAGTGCGGCAATGGTATTGGCTCCAACATAGCCCATACCAGAACGCAGTCCGCCGATCATCGGGAAGATAATGTCAGCAACATCGCCCTTGTATGCTACGCGCGCCTCAACGCCCTCGGGTACCAGCTTATTGGCCGCGTTAACACCGCCCTGGAAGTAACGATCGGAAGAACCGTGAGCTTGGGCCATTGCTCCAACTGAGCCCATACCCCGATATGCCTTGTATTTTTGGCCAGCACTTTCAAAAATCTCACCTGGTGCTTCAGTGGTCCCAGAAAGCATACTGCCGAGCATCACCGCATTGCCACCAGCACCTAAAGCCTTAACAATATCACCTGAATACTTTACTCCGCCGTCGGCAATAATGGCTTTGTCGTATTCACGGGCAGCAGTTGCAGCATCATAGATGGCGGTCACTTGTGGCACGCCCACACCTGCAACAACACGTGTAGTACAGATTGAGCCGGGCCCAATACCTACCTTAACCACTTCAACGCCGGCATCAAACAGTGCGCGGGTGGCATCACCAGTAGCGACGTTGCCGGCAATTAGGCAAATAGTTGGAAAATGTTTGCGTATGTCTTTAATCTTCTGTAAAACCCCGGCTGAATGCCCGTGAGCAGTATCGATAACCAGCGCGTCAACGCCTTGTTCTAGAAGAGCTTCAGTCCGAAGGAAGGTGTCACTGGTCACGCCGATAGCAGCTGCAACGAGTAGCTGATGGTTGTCATCGGTTGCAGCCTGAGCTGCAGTGCTTGGAATAATTGCGTGCTTAACAGTAGCAACTTCACTAGCTTGGGCGCTAATTGTCATGTTCTTATGGATTACTCCAAGGCCGCCTTGCCTTGCCATTGCGATTGCCATAGTACTTTCGGTCACGGTATCCATGCCAGCACTGATTAAAGGAATGGTTAATTTGAGCTGGGGTGCTAAGACAGTAGTTAAATCAACTTCCTTAGGTAGAACATGACTTTCAGCTGGAATTAATAAGACGTCATCAAAAGTTAGTCCCTCTTTAACAAACTTCGTTGACCAATTTGACATTTAAGATACGCTCCTTGGATTAATTATAACTGTTAAATTTATTTCACTGTACTAGTGATTTTCAAGTTGGTCAAGCGGGAAGTTTGGTGGCCAAGCAGCCTGAACAATTTTCAAAATGGGAGTGACCCGGTGGGCATTGACCGTCAGATAGTTACCGTATATTGGCATTTGGGCGCTAGCATCGCTGATTGGAAGTTCAATCCGATTATCGTCTAAGTTCTGCGAAATGGGATTGTCTGGATCTAGCCGCGAAAGATTGGTGCTAAAGTAAGGAAAATCAGAAAATTTGATTAGCTCTTTCATTGCCTGCCATTCTGATTGGTACATGAAGTTGGCGTTAGGAATTTCTTGTTGAATAATATCCCGCCAAACCCCAATGTCGCCATAAACAATAAAACTGTGTCCCGTAATATCTGCAAAATGGAGGCGGGGACGCTTGGCTTCAGCCATATTCCGGTTAAGGTCAACTGCGAGCTGTTCTGTTCCCAGATAACGGGATTCAATTTGCGGAGCAAATAGTTCTTGGTTAGAAAAAACGAGCAAGGCAGCATTTTGTTGAAGTAGGTCAGATATTTCTGCAATTTTTATTAGGTCATGACTAATGAATAAGTCAGCTGAAAGACGTGCTTTAATCATGGTTAAAATAATAAAAGGCCCAGGAATTGTTGCCATAATTGTTGGACGGTGTTGTAGTTGATCAAAATTGCGAATTTTGGTGACAAAGTCCTGGTTATTTTGCAGTAATTTTTCTGCTTCTATTGCCGCGAGCTGGCCCGTTTTAGTCAAGACAAGGCGGTTAGCATGTCGCTCGAATAGTTTTACCCCGAGCTTTTCTTCCAACTTCTGCATGCCCCGCGTAATAGAAGGTTGAGTCATGTTTAACTGCTCAGCAGTCTTGGTTAATGTCCCCACTTGGTAAAATGTGGTTAGCTCCGTCAATAAATAAGGATCAATCATGGTTCTTCTCCAGTATACGTTTCAGGTATGCTAGCATGCATAATTGCTAATTGTCAATTCTACTGACTGAGTCTATGATAATGGCAACTTAAAGGAGGTATAGATAATGACAACAGTTCCAACTATCGAATTAAATAATGGGGTGAAAATGCCGCAATTAGGACTCGGCGTGTATCAAGTAACTGATTTGGCTGAAGCAACAGAGGCCGTAAGTGCAGCAATTGCAGCAGGCTATCGCTTAGTTGATACAGCAGCGGTTTATCAAAATGAGGCAGCAGTTGGGCGCGCAATTAAGACCAGCTCGGTTCCGCGAGAACAAATTTTTGTTACTTCAAAGTTATGGGTTTCAGACTATACTTATGAGCGGGCTAAGCAAGGGATTGAAGCTTCATTGACTAAGCTGGGTCTTGATTATCTCGACCTATACTTATTGCACCAGCCATACGGTGACACGATGGGAGCTTGGCGTGCCTTAGAAAAAGCATATCAAGCAGGAAAAATCCGTGCCATAGGTCTTTCCAATTTTTACGCTGACCAGGTAAAAAACCTAGAATTGACGATGTCAATAAAACCGGTTTTGAATCAGATAGAAATAAATCCTTGGAACCAGCAGCGCGATGAGGTTAGCTTTAATCAACAAGAAGATATTCAAGTTGAAGCTTGGGCACCTTTTGCAGAGGGGCGGGGCGATATCTTCAACAATAAGCTGATTGCTGACTTGGCTGCCCACCACCATAAAACTACGGGTCAAATCATCTTACGTTGGCTACTACAACGTGGAATTATCGTTATTCCTAAATCGGTGCACCAAGCACGAATTGAGGAAAATATTGCGGTTTTTGATTTTGACTTAAGCGCTGATGAGATGACCGCTATGACAAAGTTAGATAAGCATGAGAGCCAGTTTTTTGATCATCGAGATCCAAGCACAATTGAACAAATCTTTGGTTCAAGTTTACGGCAATTAAGTTAAGGAGGAGAAAAATGACAACAAGCACAATTAAGTTAAATGATGGTAACGAAATTCCCGTAATTGGCTTTGGTACCTTTCAGATTTCCAATGATGGCTCTACTCGTAGAGCCGTGGCTGAGGCAATTGAGGCCGGTTACCGGCATATCGATACGGCGGTGGCCTACTTTAATGAAAGTGAAGTGGGCCAGGCAATTAAAGACAGCGGGGTGCCGCGTGATGATATCTGGATAACCTCAAAATTGTGGTTGCAAGATTATCATTATGAGGCAGCTAAAAAGGCTATTGACTTGTCACTAACAAAGTTGGGTACAGACTACGTTGATCTGTATTTGATCCATCAACCTTATGGAGATGTTCCTAGTGCATGGCGTGCCCTAGAGGAAGCAAAGCAGGCGGGCAAAATCAAATCACTTGGGGTATCGAATATGACACCTAAGATCTGGCAACAGTTTGTTCCGCAAATTTCGACAATACCGGCAGTTGACCAAGTTGAATTTAACCCTTATTTCCAGCAGCAGACTTTGCGTAAGCTGCTTGCGCAAAATAATGTGCGTTTGGAAGCCTGGTCACCGCTAGGACAGGGGAACCAAGCCCTGTTAACTGACCGAGTAATTCTAGCACTAGCTGAAAAATATCATAAGGATGCAGGGCAAATTATTCTTCGTTTTGAAAATCAAGAGGGTATTATTACTCTGCCTAAGTCAGTCCATGAAGCTCGAATTAAAAGCAATTTGAATATTTTTGACTTTGAGTTAACAGAGGTCGAAATGGAGCAAATCAGAGCCCTGGATACTGGCAAGGGCCACCATGACCCAGAGGCACCAGGAGTGGTTGAGATGCTTTCTGCTTATGATGTTCATGCAGATGACTGAGTTATTGAGATGAGTATGAAAAATAGTATTGATGAATTTCACCAATACTAATTTTTTGATGCTTTAATGTTTACAAATGTAAATTGAATAAGTATAATAATTATAGTTTACGGATGTAGACATAAAATGAATTGAATTTTAAACAGGAGTACCAGTTATGATAAAAATCATTAGTTTACTTGTAGGATTAGTTGTTATTGCCTTTATCGCGTGGTGGTTCTTTGGTAAGCGTAGTGTGCAAACCGGCGAAGCGGTCGTTGATGCGGATAAGCAAAGTATTGACATCAAGGTTAAAGGTGGTTATTTGCCCGAGCAAGTTGTTTTGAAAAAAGGAATTCCAGCGACGCTTAACTTCAAACGGTTGGACTCGTCCAGCTGTTTAGATCATGTGATTTTTCCTAAGTTCGGCATCAATCAAAAACTGCCCCAGGGCGAAGTTGAAAAGGTCGAGATTGATACCAGTAAGCCGGGCGAGTATGACTGGGAATGCAGTATGAACATGTTTCATGGCAAAGTAATTGTTAAATAGCAGAAACTGGTAAAATATGAATGTCACTAAGCGTTTTTGGATTTCACTAATTTTGTCTCTACCGTTACTGGTAGAAATGTTGGTTCGTCCTTTCACAGGTTGGATGCTTCCGGGTGGAGATTGGACTATGTTGATTTTGACCAGCATGATCATGGTGATTTCAGCTAGGCCTTTTGTCAGTAGCGCATGGTCAGCCTTTGAACAGCATCATGCTAATATGGACACGCTAGTTGCCCTGGGTACTCTGACGGCCTACCTTTACAGCATTTATGCCATGTTTATCAATAAGCCAGTCTTTTTTGAAAGTGCAGCCTTTGTCATTACTTTTGTGCTCTTAGGCCAGGTTCTAGAAGAAAAAATGCGCAGCAATGCATCGGGTGCGATGAGTAAATTGCTTACCCTGGGAGCAAAAAGTGCACTGGTTAAGCGGGGCGCAGAATTCATTGAATTGCCAATTGAGCAAGTAGTTTCGGGTGACTTGATTCAAGTCAGGCCGGGGGAGAAAATTCCGGTTGATGGTCAGGTTGTTTCGGGTCAATCTAGTATTGATGAATCAATGGTAACTGGCGAAAGTATACCGGTAAAAAAGCAGGTTGGCGACAGTGTCATTGGGGCTACCATTAACCAGACTGGGTCTATTGTCATAAAGGCCCAGAAGGTGGGCAGCGATACCATGTTGGCCCAAATTATCGAGATTGTGCAAAAGGCCCAGAACAGTCATGCGCCAATTCAAAATTTGACGGATAAAGTGTCTGATATCTTTGTTCCGGCGGTATTAATAATTGCACTAGTGACCTTTTTGGTTTGGTTTGTGTTTTTGGGCAAAAGTGTTGCAACTGCATTAATTTATGCTGTGTCAGTCCTAGTTATTGCTTGTCCGTGTGCCCTCGGATTGGCAACACCAACGGCACTCATGGTTGGAACAGGTCTTGGGGCTAAGCATGGGATTTTAATCAAAAACGGTGAAATCTTGGAAGCAGCGAATAAGTTAGATACGATTGTTTTTGACAAGACCGGCACAATCACGGCAGGTAAGCCGCAGGTGACTGAGGTAGTTGGTGACCGCCATGTCTTGCAACTGGCTGCTAGTCTTGAACAGTTATCTGAACATCCCTTGGCGCCAGCAGTCTTGGCTGCAGCTAAAGCAGCACAAGTAAAACTATTGCCGGTTAACCACTTTAGGGCGCTTGAGGGCCAGGGGATTAGTGGCCAGGTTGATGCGCAAGCAGTCTTTGTCGGGACGCTTAAACAAGACTTAGGCCTGGTAGTGGCACCTGCTTTAACAGAAAAAGTTAAGGTCTTACAAAAGGAGGCCAAAACGGTCGTTTTGGTTGCCATAAATCATACGGCAATTGGGCTGATTGCCATTCAGGATACTCCTAAAAAAGAGGCCCAAAAGGCAATTAAGGAGTTGAAGCAGCAAGGCTTGAAGACAATCATGCTAACGGGAGATAATCAGGCAGTGGCGGGCGCGATCGCTAATCAAGTTGGTATTGATCAAGTCATTGCGGGTGTTTTGCCAATTGATAAAGCTGCTGCAATTGCCAAGTTACAGCAGACAGACCGAGTTGCCTTTGTTGGTGACGGCATTAATGATGCTCCAGCGCTGAGTCAGGCTGATGTTGGTATCGCCATGGGGTCTGGAACTGATGTAGCGATTGAAGCCGGCGGTATCGTCTTAATTAAGAACAATTTGAAAGATGTGGGCCGAGCTTTAAAGTTGAGTCAAAAAACTTTTAATCGCATCAAACTCAACTTATTCTGGGCCTTCATCTATAACGTGCTGGGTATCCCGGTGGCCGCCGGTGTCTTTAGTGGCATTGGCTTGGTCCTTAGTCCCGAGCTTGCGGGGCTGGCTATGGCTTTTAGTTCACTATCGGTGGTAAGCAGTTCAGTTTTGTTAGGTCGGAGCAAGATTTAGAAAACGCAAAATGCAGTCGAATTTCGACTGCATTTGTGCTGATTCAGCAATTAACTTCCTATCCAACTGGTATAAAATGTTAACAAAATACATCCAATCCCTGATAGTAAAGTACCAATAATTAAACTTAGAAATAAATTCCAAGAGTGTTGCTGCAACAAGTTGCAAAACCAATCTGCCAGGAAGAAAAAATAAAAGCCAATTATCCAATAAGTAAGATTTTTGATTTGTACTAAAGGCAAAACAAGAATTATACATATACAAATCACTAAAAGAAAAGTTATAATTTTAAATGCTGTATGGGTTAGCCATGTTTCTCTTACAGTTTTGCTTTTTTTGATCATATTGTTTATTGGTAACTCCAGCCTGTATAACTCCAATTACGAATTTTGTATATACGACCTGCTTTAAAAGGATTTACTTGATTCAACATTGCACTTACCAAAGATCCGGATGCCGCCATAATTAATACAGATGCTACCCCCATAGTTGGTATACCCGCAACAGCTGAAATTAATCCAACTACAATTTTATAACCTGAGCTATAACCCATCCCTCTAATTCTATTTAGCATATCTTTTGAAAGATAAACATTCATATTACCATTACCATAGTACTTTATTTTAGTAACTCCTGCACTATGTTTTCTTGCTAATTCTGTGTTAGAAACTTTATTTCCAAAAGTTTTGTTAATTACTTTTTCTAATGCAGCATCTGAGATTTCAAATGTTGTAATACCGTTTCCAGAAGTTTTAGTTCCTAATTTTTCAATTTCTTTAGTTAAACTAGTTTGTTCGACTCTATCTGATTGAACTACTTTATGACTCTGTTGACCTGAAATAGAATTTAAGGTTGATGCATTGACAGTACTGGATAAAATGGGTGTGATAATTGTCAAAATAGTGCTAGCAAACATTATAATTATTGATTTTTTTCAAATTTTTTCATGATTACCTCCTCGAATTAAAAATTATTCCGTTAAAATTAACTCTTAATTTCTACTAAATTTTAGTCAAATTCCAGCAAGACCTAATTAATTCCCACCAAACCATAAATTAATTCTCCTTTCTTTCGAATTTAAGATAATTATCTATGCAAATCATAAAACATTTTATAAGTCTGGATAAACTGTGTATCATATTTGTTACAAGTCACAACTCGGCCAACTAGCAGTTATTTTGTCATAACCGTATTTTTTTAGATCATTTTTAATCTCTATCGCTCGCTGGATATCGTTCTCAAATAATGAGGTCATATAATAAGTCTGTATGCGATAGATCATCAGTTTAAACGTTGAGGTTTCATTAATGGTGTATTTGATAACGTCATTAATGTGATCATGATATTTCTCATTATGATAAATTTCTCGCTCGTAGCAAGTGACTAAATAATTACCAAATATTCTTAAATATTGTTCAAGCATTAATTCGGGAAGCTTTTTGTTTTTGATTGATGTCAGCAGTCGGCCTATTAAGAAGTCCAATTCATCTTGTGGCCATAACGGTATAGTGTTAGCTAACAGTCTTAGTAGCTCGGGATGCTTAGTCCAGTTTTCACCTTCATTCAAAATTTTTTTCAATTTTTCCGGTAAATTATCACTTATTTCGTCTAAATTACCTTTAAAATAAGCTACAGTCACTATTGCACGTAACTTGAATATTTCATTGTCCGGTAAAGCTAATATTTTATGACAGTATCGCTCTAATAAGTCGATGTTTTTAGCATTAACTGCCCAATACATGTTGTTTTCTAGTTGTTCAGTTAATATTTTTTCTTGTGACATGTATGTCTTTTTGGTTAATTCAAAAAAATCATTAACGTCGATATGATGTGCAAGTAAGATGCGCAATAAATTGTCAGCACTAATGCCATTCTTGCCACTTTCAACTTTGGCGTAAAAAGGTCTGCTAAGAATATCCTGACACATCTGTTTTTGGGTTAAACCTAAGTTTAAACGTTCTAGCCGTAATGCTTCTCCGATTTCCATCATCAACTCTCCTGATTTAATCTAATACCTGTGCTTACCGCGGGCTAAGACTGGTCTGATCTGTAAGACGTATGCCAGCAGACCGATTGCCAGCCAGATTGCTGTAGTAATAGCGCTACCACCTAGGCTTGCAGTGCCGAACTTGATGAAGTTGACTGGACTGGAATAGGGTAAGAGCAGGGCAAATAGCTGTAGCCATTTTGGATAAGCAGTAATAACAATTAAAATCCCGGCGGCAATTTCTGTGATGCCACTAACAATGTTTTGCAAGAAGTAGGGATCATTCATTTGCCATGATAATGCCCAGGTGGCAAAGCCCAAAACAGTGCCGTACAGGCAGAACAAAGGCAAAAGAAACAGTCCCCGGCAGATAATCGATAATGGTGCACCAAAGCAAAAGGTAAGCAGTAAGTTGATCAGTGCCAGGGTTGTCCCAATGACACCAGCAACTAATGACTTGGCCAGCCAAAAGCGCAGACTGAAGGGTCTTTTGGCAATTAATTCAAAATCGACTCGTAAGTCGGAGTCATTTACTAGCAGCTGGTTCATGGTCTGCATACTTAGTCTGGCTGCATCAATAGCAATCGAGGCAATGACTACCCGCCAATCGAATTGCTTAGTATATTGCAAGTTGATTAGGACTAGCAGCATAAGATCAATTAGTGGCGTGATCAAGAAGTAGGTGATTTTGGTGCGCCAATTACTTAAAAAGCTAAGGCCTGAAAATTGAGTCGCAATCATATAATTTTCAGCGCTCCCTTCTTTCTTACCAGGTAGTTGATCTTCTTAACCAAGATTGCCGTTAACCAAATCCAAAGAAAAAGGCTACAAGAATAGGCCGGCCAATTAAATGGAACGCGGTGAATTAGTGTGGCAATGGGAGCTGTGAGGGGAATGAACCACTGTGAAACGCGAGTTAAGGGTGCTAGCAAGGTGGAACTGCCAAACAGGCCTGCAAGTAATAAAATTGGTGTCCCGATTAGCGCTTCATAAGTTATCGCATTAGGTGAGAGCGTTAGGAAGGCGGCGATGAGAATACCCATTACTGAACAGGCAACCCACATTAAGAAGATGATAAGCAGCATGTTGATGGTAAGTGTCCCCGTGGATACACCTAGTACTTTGGCTAAGATGAAGGCGATGGGAAAGGAGAAAAGACCGTAGCTGGAGGCCGGCAAAAGTAGAGTAATGAGGGATGCCCGCTCGTCATACTGACTGTTCATGAGGTAAGGCAATGTTCCTTTATACCTTTCGAAGCTGATGCAGCCAGCAACAGTGGTGCAGGATGTCCACATGCCAAAGCTACCGCTCTGGCGCCACAACATGGTATTACTCAAGTCCTTATTAGCATAAGCAATGGTGTATTGCAGTAGAAAAATCCCGATGGTTGAAGTAATTGTTAACCAGACAAAGTACTGATCGGATAGGTAATCATGCAAATGAAAAAGGAAGAGGCGGATAAAACGCATTTTAGGGCCTCCTTAATTGTGGAGCTAGTTTTAAATAGGATTCTTCTAGAGTCGCAGGTCGACCATCTGTTTGAATATTTGCTAATTTGATCACGCCGCTAACCGTGCCTTGATAAAAGACTTTGCCTGCACCCAGTAGGATAACTCGGTTAGCCAGCTTTTCAATTTCTGACATGGTGTGACTGGTCAGCAAGATACTGATACCAGAATTGGCCAGTTTTTGAACTGTGTCTTGCACACTTTTAGCGATCTCAACATCTAACCCGCTGGTCGGCTCATCGAGTAAGAGCAGACTTGGGTTACCCAGAAGTGACCGAGCGATATGCAACCTTTGTGTCATTCCTTTTGAAAATTCGCCCACTTTTTTATTGGCAACATTGGTCAAGGAGACTACTTCCAAAACTCGTGCAACTTCATCTTTTTGCTTGCGGTAGGGTACTTTGGCCAAGTCAGCAAAGAACAGCAAGTTCTGCCTGGCTGTGGCATTGCGATAAAAGCCCATTTCACCGCCGAAAGATACGCCGATTTGAGGACGTTTACGAGCTGCAGTGATATCCTGACCATTCATTAGAACTTGTCCCGAACTGGGGATGAGGTAACCACCAATAACTGAGACAATGGTAGTCTTACCTGCTCCGTTGGGCCCCAGGAGTGACAGAATTTCCCCCTGGCTAATTGTGAAAGAGACATCATCTAAGGCAGTAAAGTCTTGTTTGCGGCCGGTGTAAGTCTCTTTTAGGTGTTTAACTATTAAAATATCTTTCAAAATTGATTCTCCATAATTCAAGTGTAAATATACTCAGCCACTAATAAGGAAGGGGTGACTATTTGAGCAATTACAGGTCAATCTGAAGATCTTGTGATGGATAACATTAAAACTATCATTTTTATTATAGCATAAATTAATTTAATTGATTTTTTATTGTAAAAAAATTTGAAATTACTAAAAATATGTGGGAAGATAGCAAAAATAAGCTTGATTTATTCGTTATCATATAGGAGATAATCATGGAACTAGGGTTGGATACATACAAGCAACATGAGCAAGTCGATGATGGAGTAACCGTGGCCCGAATTTCACTTAGCTCGGCCAACATTTACAAGGTCATGCACCTAGATGGTAGTGAAACTACTGCCACTCCCAAAAATCGGACTACTCAGTTTTTAGTTGGTGATTGGGTGGTCATAGATCCGCAGCTTGACTTTGACCTCATTAGTGAACGTTTACCACGTTACAGTACCTTAGGACGAATAACGGGTGATCGTTACCAGGCTCAAGAAAAGGAGGCAGTCAGCAATCTTGATCAATTGTTCATCTGCATTTCAATGAATAAAAACTTATCGGATAGCCGGATTAACCGTTATCGCTATGCCTTTCAAAAAGACAATGAGTACCAGACTTCGTTGGTTTTAACTAAGTCTGACCTCTGGCCTGATGCTGCACAGCTGGCAGCACAACTAGCAGATGAACTGGGCGTGGCCGTGTTATGTACTTCAAGTCTCACTGGGGCAGGAATTGCAGATTTACAAGCTAGCATTTTACCGGGACAGACGGTTTCTTTTTACGGTAATTCGGGTGTGGGCAAATCAAGTCTAGTTAATGCAGTAGCACAAGAGGAAGTAATGGCGACTCAGCAGATTAGTGCAAGGACGGACAAGGGGCGGCATACAACTACTAGTTCGCGCTTGTTTCCGATTAGTCGGGGTGACTTCATTTTGGTTGATACGCCAGGAATCAAAAGCGTCGGGGTCGGCACAAATGACTTAGCAATGGTGTTTCCCGAAATCGTAGACTTGGGTAAGGGCTGTCGTTTTCATGACTGTACACATAAAGGTGAACCAGGCTGTGCCGTTCAGGCAGCTGTTAATAACGGTCAACTAGACCAGCAAGTATACCAGCAGTTCATTTCTTTACAAGCAGAAAGCCAGGCAACGCAGACTTATCTGGATGCCAAAATAGCTAAAAAGTTGATGCGCAAGGCAAGAGACAAGAAACAGGCAGTTAGCAAGCGCCATTATCGTAAGCCGCCAATGTAGTTGTCAAAGTAAGGAGATTCAATGACGTCGTTTTCACATTTACAAAAGGTAACAATTGGCCACATTACCCAAAATCAACCGATTAAATTGGTTGACTATGACCCAAGCTGGCCGGAGTTGTTTCAATTAGAGCGGGAAAAAATTACTGAGGCAATGGATGAGAAGGCGCTTCAAATTGAACATGTCGGTTCAACTGCAATTCCGCATCTTTGTGCCAAGCCAATCATTGATATGCTGTTGCTGGTTCCAGATCCCAGCAAGGAGTCGACCTATGTTCCTCAACTGGAGAAGGTCGGTTATGTTCTACGGATTCGTGAACCAGCCAGTGAGGGGCACCGCATGTTTATTGGAAATAAAAACCAGCTCCACATTCATGTCTATGGTCCTAAAAGTGAAGAGGCTCGTGATCTAGTTTTGTTTCGGGATTGGTTGAGAATTAACCAGGCAGACCGACTAAAATATCAGGCATTGAAAGAGCAACTGGCCCAGCGTTCATGGCAAACGGTCCAAGACTATGCGGATGCCGAGGGGCCAGTAATTACAGAAATTAAGCAGCGGGCGCGCGAACACATAGCTGATGTTTGGAATCAATAAGCGAGGTAAGAATAGTAGGTCAACCTGCACTCTAGTTGGAATAAATTTGCTTGTTTAAATTATCATTAAGAGTATAAAATTGTTATTAACTTTTTAATTTATACAC